>JAKAUH010001035.1 GCA_021818605.1 Planctomycetota bacterium | reverse complement strand
GGCCTTCCTGGTCTTCGACGTGATCTCGAGCGGCCCGCTGTCATCCGAGGAGCTGTCCAGGCGAGCCGCGGTGGCAAGGGCGCTGCTGGACAAGGACCACGACGGCCTGCTGGACCAGAAGGAGCTCGCCGTCGCCTTCGGACGGACGAAGCCCGCCGATATCACGAAGCGGATCGCCCCCTTCGACAAGGACGACGACCACAAGCTGAATGCCAGCGAGTTTGTCCAGACCTTCCGGGCGATCGGCCGGCATTGACCGATTGAGCCGGGGCGCCGGCCGGTTGTTCCGGGATCGTGCGAGGTTCCCGCGCCGGGGTAAGATGACGGTCGGAGGCGGTCAGTCATCAACCGTGTTTTGAGCCGAAGTGCGGAGCCGTCCGATGCCGATTCATGACTGGTCCCGTGTTCCGGCGGGGATCTTCCACGATTTCCATCACGCCCTCGTCGAGCAGATCAAGCGCGATCTGAATGCCGGGATCCTGCCGACGGGCTACTATGGGATGACGGAGCAGTTCGCCGGGGGGCTGGGCCCCGATGTGCTGAGCCTGCACAGGCCGCAGGACGTCGCCAACGCTCCGGACAACGGTGGTGTCCGATCGTCGCGAGGCGGGGCGCGAGGAACCCTGCTGGCCCCGCCGAAGGTCCGGATCGTCGCCGAGGCCGACCCGGACTACTACCGGCGCAAGCAGAACCTCGTGACGATCCGGCACGTGAGCGGCCACCGCGTGGTCGCCGTGATCGAGGTGGTGTCGCCCGGGAACAAGTCGAGTCGGCTGGCGCTCGAGCAATTCACCAGGAAGGCGGGCGAGTTCCTCGATCAAGGGATTCACTTACTGGTGATAGACCTGCTGCCTCCTGGGCGGTTCGATCCCAATGGCATTCACGGGGCGATCTGGGAATATGTCGCCGGAGGTGATTTTTCGCGGCCGGGCGACAAACCTCAGACGGTGGCGGCCTATGAGGCCGGCCCGGTGAACCGCGCCTATGTCGAGCCAGTTGCCGTCGGCGACCCGCTGCCGGAGATGCCCCTGTACCTCGAGCCCGGCGAGTGGGTTCCCGTGCCGCTCGAGCGCGCCTACCAGACGACGTGGGACACGTTACCCGTGCCGCTGAGGGAGCTGATCGAGGGCAAGGGCTGAGGGGCGAGCCGAGGTTCTCGACCAACGGGGGTTGCGAACGCGTGGGTTCGGGGCCTGCCATTGCGTTAAACCTCGGGTTGGAGCGACTCCGATGGACATGCAGAAGCGCCGGCGGTTTATCGAGAAGATCGAGGGGCTCGTCCAGGAGTTGACCCTTCCCATCGTCCCGATGGATGACTTCTTCGACGGCAACACCGACGATCGGTCCATGGGGCGGGGGATGCAGACCTCGCGCGACATCCCCATCCGCGAATATCACGAGGTGTTCCGCTCGATCCGGGACCAGCCCGACGTGCAGGAGATCCTCGTCCTGATCAATGAGGTGCCGGACGATCGGTTCGCCGCCGACCGGGAGACCTGGCCGCAAGCCCATGTCGTCGTCGTTCTCACCTCCGTTCCGGCCGCCGAGGTTGCGAAGTGGATCGAGCAACTGGAGCCACGCTGGGCCGGCGAAGGGTGGTGCTACCCGGACCTGGCTGGATGGAAACAGCCGCTGTCCGAGTTCGACCTGTTGCCGGGCATGCGCCCGGTCTGCGTGGAACTCCTTTAGCTCGCGGGATGATCATTGGAAGAATCGCACGGCGACGGGCCATTTCTTCCGACATGACCTGTCGGCTGACCTCCGCGAATTGGGGGCGTTCCTGGTATCCTGGGGCAACACTCGCCACCAACTATCCGCCAATCTCCAGCAGGAGTCGTCCGCGTGTCCCGCCTGTTTGCCGGAACCCCCTGGGATCGGCCGCCGACCTGCGATCGCTGCGGCCGGCCCGAGTCCGAGTGCTCGTGCCCGCCACCGGCGCCCGAGGTGAAGAGAATCCCGCCCGATCAGCAGACGGCCCGGTTGATGACCGAGCGGCGGGCGAAGGGGAAACTGGTCACGGTGATCGCCGGCCTCGATGCCGAGGGGAACAATCTCGACGAGCTCGGCGCGCGGCTCAAGACCGCCTGCGGGACGGGCGGTACGGTGAAGGACGGGCGGATCGAGCTTCAGGGCGATCGCCTCCAGGCGGCCGAACGGGCGCTTCAGGCGATCGGCTACAAGACCCGGGCCGGCCGCGGGTGAGGCTGTGCCGTGTTTCCTGTCTCTCACCGCGGCAGTTTTAAAGGCTCTAACAAAACCCCCCAAAACCTCCTGGAAACCAGGCCGAGATCGAGGTCTTGTTAGAGGCTCTTACCGCGGAAGGCACCAGGAAGAGGACGATTAACCGCGAAAAACGCGAAAAGGACCGAGGTACGGCGCCGCGCAGGATCCTCCGCGGATTCTCCCGATCCTTTAGAGACTGTCGCCAGGATCCCGGCATCCTGGCCCGTCGCCCCGAGATCCACAGCCGCTTACACCCGGGATCCGGAGTCGATTTCGTCAGCGTCGCTGAGCCTGGCGCGGTCACGACCCGATCCAACCGAAATAGGTCAGGCTCTCAGCCTGACTCGGCCCCGACCCGACCCGACTCCAGCCCGTCCCGAACGGATCGGGTCAGGCGGAGAGCCTGATTGACTTCCGATCCAGGTCCGATCCCGTCCGGCCGTGGTGGGCCGCATTCGTTCCGGCCCATCCTCCGGCCCGGTTCCCGTGCGACAGACTCATCCATTCGCGTTTTTCGCGGTTCAATCTCTTCTGATTCCGAGGTCCCATCAGGGCGCCTTGGGGCGCTCGATCAGCACGTCCCCCAGGTGGAGGGTCGCGCCGGCCACTGCGGTGAACTCCCGGCGCAGTCGGGGGCTGACGACCTGGCCGGCGGTGCCGTCGTAGATGCGATAGGTGGCTCCCGGGATCAGGGCGGGCAGGTGCAGGATACCCCGGTCATCGCTCGCCAGGTCCGTCGAGTAGTGGACCGGGTCGACCTCGGTGATCCGACCCTCGTTGGCCTCGAGCTGGTCCAGAGTCGCCTCGTCCTGGCTGAGGGTCGGCCGGCCCGGGGTGACGAGCAGCATGGTCATGTGCGAGCCGTATCCGTCGCGCGACCCGACGACCGGCTTGCCCGCCGGGTCGACCAGGCGGGCCGTAGCCGAGGCCAGGGGCTCGAGCCGCACCGTGACTGATCCCATTTGCCCCGAACGCGCTGAGAGCCGCACCGTCGCGCCCAGATTGTGCTCGGGGTCGAGGAACGAGACGGGCACCTCGCCGTCGGCGGGTAGTCCGTGCACGGCGAAATGACCATCCCGCACCGTGCCGTGGTAATAGGCCATCCAGCGCAGCCAGGCGATCGGCAGTGGCATGAGGGTCGCTCGTGAGAAGGCGCGGGCCTCGCGCACCGGGCGGCCGTCGGGGTCGAGGACCCGGCAGTACACCGGGGTCGCCGGCCGGATCGCGATGACCGCCTCGGGAGCCTCGCGATCGTCGGGCTTCAGTTCGAGTCGTCGGAAGGCATGGGCATACATTCGCCGCCCGCCGGGTGCGCCGGCGCGGGCCTGGCGCTGGCCCAGTTCGTGCAGCACATAGTCCTCGTCCGGGCCGAGCACGGTCAGGTAACCCGGGCCGGGCATCGCGCCCAGCTCGAACGTGCCGTCGGCCGTCGTGGCCGTGCGGGTGTTCGAGGCGCCAGTGGTCGCGTCGCGGTCGGGGTTGGACACATAGCCGACCCGCGCCCCGGGGATCGGCCGGTTCGAACCCTCCTCGACGATCCGGCCGCGCACCCGCACGCCGCGGGGCAGCACCAGGTCGACCGATTGCTCGAGCGTGCCGTTGGGCCAATCCACGGGTTTTGTCACATGCAAATAGGACGAGTGCTCAGGCGGGAAAGCTCCGATGATGTACCGCGAGGCGGCGCCTGTGCGGACGCGGAATCGCCCCTGGTCGTCGGTCTCGGCCTCGCCGTCCCAGGCGGTGTACCTCTCGTGGATCGACGAGACATCGATCACCGCGCGCGCCGCCGGCTCGCCGGTGTCGGCGAACGTGACGCGGCCCGCGATGGTTCGAGCCGGCTCGACGGCGATCGCAACTTCCTGTGAGCCCGCGGAATCGCCGGTGCTCGTGCTGGTGTTGATGTCGCGATGGAGCCGGGCGAACCGCGGATCCTCGACGATCAGGCGCACCCGGATGTCGCGCCCGATGCCCCGGATCGTGAAGCGTCCGCTTGCGTCAGTGTTCCCCGGGCGCGGCCACGCGGTCAGCTCCTTCTCCTCCTGTTTGCCGTTCTCGTTCGGGCCGTCCGACGAGAGAAACGGGCCGTCGGTCTCCTCGATCGTGCCGGGGATCACCGTGCCCATCGACTCGACCTGGACCGCCAGGCCCTGGACCGGCCGGCCCTGCACGTCGAACACCCGGCCGCGGAGGATCTGCTCGGGCCGGAGGCGAATCTCGACGGCGGGCTGTTTTTCGTCCGGGTCGAACCACGCCCAGCCGGTGCCGTGGCCGGGCGCCATCGCCACCAGGCCGACATAGTAGTTCCGCCCCGAGGAGACTCTCG
>JAKAUH010000567.1 GCA_021818605.1 Planctomycetota bacterium | reverse complement strand
TCCGCTAAAGTGCCTGTCCTTTCGGCTCCTTTCGGCTCCTAAGTGCCTGTCCTTTCGGCTCCTTCGGCTCCGCTCGGCTCCGTCACCAGGCGGCGGTAAAGTGCCTGTCCTTTCGGCTTGCCGAGCTTACTTGGCGCAATGCCTGTCCTTTCGGCTCCTGCGGTGGCGGTGGCTGAAGTACGGACGGCTGTGCAACTTCGCGGCGCGGGACGCCCACCATTTGAACCAGGCGGTTGTCTATGAACGGGACGCCAACTGCGACAACCAGGTTTTGCCGTCGCGTTTCTTCCACCAGTCGGACCTCCCACGGCCACTGACATTAGCGACCTGAGATGCGATAAGATGATCCCCATTCCGCGAGGGGCTCGCCCCCGGCCCGCCGCCTCATCGCCGCGGCCAACCCGGGCCCATCCGGCCGCATCCAGCTCGACTCTACTCGATTCGATTCGACTCGACTCGATTCCAATCCAACCCCTGGTGAACCTCCAAATGAAGCGAGCAATCCCGATCGGCTGGGTGGTCCTCATCGGCGCGACGGTCACGGCCACGGCGATGGAAGCGCCAACGGTCGCGTGGGCCGGGTCCGCGGGCGAGGTCTTTACCCGGCACGTCGTCGTGGCGCAGGAGGCCAATGCGGCCGAGGCGGGCCGCGCGGTGCTGCGCGACGGTGGCAACGCCGTCGACGCGGCGGTCGCCACGGCCTTTGCGCTGGCGGTGACGCTTCCCGAGGCCGGCAACATCGGCGGCGGCGGCTTCCTCGTCGCCTACCTGCCCGACCGCCGCGAGGTCGTCGCGGTCGACTTCCGCGAGATGGCTCCGCGCTCGGCCACCGCGCGGATGTATCTCGGCCCCGACGGCAAGCCCCGCTCCCGGTATCGCACCGGCGCCTGGGCGGCCGGAGTGCCCGGAACCGTGCGCGGCCTGGCCCTGGCCCACGCCCGCTGGGGCAAGCGGCCCTGGACCGAGCTCGTCCGCCCGGCCGTCCGGCTGGCGCGCGAGGGTTTCCCGATCTCCCAGGACCTGGCGACGGGCCTCAACGGTCAGCTCGGCCGCGACGAGGCCGGCCGCTCCGGCCGCCGCGGTCCGTCCGGCGACTTCGGCCGGCTGGGCGACTATCCCGAGACCGTCGCCGCGCTGGGACGGCCCGACGGCCGCCCCTGGCAGCCGGGCGACCGGCTCGTCCAGTCCGACCTGGCCGCCACCCTCGAGCGGATCGCATCCGGCGGGGCGGATGAGTTTTACAACGGCCGCACCGCCGAACTGATCGCGCGCTACATGAAGACCCACGGCGGGTTCGTGACTCGCGACGATCTGAAGTCCTACGCGGCCCACGAGCGCCCGCCCGTGCACACAACGTTCCGCGGCTTCGACGTCTACGGCGCACCGCCCGCGTCGTCGGGCGGCGTCACCGTCGGGCTGATGCTCAACATCCTCGAGCGGTTCGACCTCAGGGCCGACGGCCGCGACTCGCCACGCACGCTCCACCGGGTGACCGAGGCCATGAGGCGGGCCTACTTCGTCCGCGCCACCCGGCTGGCCGATCCCGAATTCGTCGAGGTGCCCGTCGCCGAGCTGACCTCGAAGCCCTTCGCCGACAGGCTGGCCCGCACGATCGGCGACCGCGCCACCCCCAGCGCCGAGCTCGCGGATTTCCCGATCCTGCCCGCCGAACGGGACCACACGACCCATTTCTCGACCCTGGACTCGGCCGGCGGCGCCGTGGCGATGACCTACACCCTCGAGGATTCCTACGGTGCCAAGTGTGTGGTCGAGGGCGCGGGCTTCCTGCTCAACAACGAGATGGGCGACTTCAACCTGATCCCGGGCCGGACCGACGCCCGCGGCTGGATCGGCACGCCCGCCAATCTCATCCAGCCCGGCAAGCGGATGCTCAGCTCGCAGTCGCCGACGCTGGTGCTGAAGGACGGTCGCGTCCGGGTCGTGACCGGCTCGCCCGGCGGCCGGACCATCCCCAATACCACGCTCTGGGTGATCCTGAACCTGCTCGAGTTCGGCCTGGACCCCCGGGCGGCCGTCGACGCGCCACGCACCCATCACCAGTGGTTCCCCGACGTTCTGAGTCTCGAAGGAGACGGCAAAGCGTGGCCCGGTGCGACGATCGAGGCCCTGAAGTCCCTGGGCCACCGGACGCGTGCGATCGCGCGCCAGGGGACCGCCAACACGATCGTCGTCGAACCCGCACCGCCGGGCGGTACTGCTCGAATTCATGGCGTCCCCGACCGGCGCCGGTCGACGACGAAGGCGGCCGGCGACTGAGAGCTTGTGAAGAAATCGGACTGCGGAGTACGAAGGTGCGAATGGCGGAAGTCGTCTGGCTTCATGCTGTTTTGCGTTTTATTCATTCGTACCTCGACATTCGCCCTTCGCACTCGATTCGTTCCCGGCCTCGGAGTGGATCCGCCCCGTGGGCGCGGGACTTGCACGCCCAGCAGGACGGTTTCGGCCGAAAAAACCGGTTAGGGGAGGCACAAAACGCCGGCCGGTCCGTAGGAAGAGTGTGACGAGGTCGGAGACGGCCTCGCCGGGTCGGCCCGGGATCGGCGAGGAATCGCCGCGGGCCGGTCAGCGCTTGCAGTCTGGGGATCCCTCGACCGATTTCGGAGGCGACCCCGAAGCCATCGGGAGTTCACCACCATGAGGACGACCGCGCATTCCGATAGCCCGACTGTCCTGCTGCGAGTCAGCGACGGGACATTCCATATGCATCGCTCGTTCACCGACTTCGCCCAGGCGACCCGCAGCGCCGAGGCCTACGCCGGCGCCGGCTTTCAGGTCGCGATGATGTCCGCCACAGGCCGCTTCCTCATGGGTTTCGAACCTCGCCGCCAGCGGATCGCCGTCTGATCCATACCCGCGAAATCGCGGTTTTGGCCGAGTTTCCCGCCTGTCGGACCAATCGTCCCCCATTTTCTCGGGGTTTTTGGGCGAAAACCGCGGTTTCCTCGTGGTTTTGCTGGATGTTTCCGGCATAATCGTCGAAAACGATCTGCAGGCGCCTCGGTCAGGAGCCGCAGCAGCGGAGGACCCGGCCAGTCCCGGCCGGACGAGGCGAGCCACAGATCCCCACAGGAGGAGATTCCCCCATGGCCAAGAAAGCCGCACCGAAGGCCGCCGAGTCGAAGGCGGCCGCCGGCGCCGAGAAGAAGGCCAAGTCCCGCACGAAGGCCGAGATCTACACGAAGCTGTCGGAGTCGAGCGGCCTGACGAAGAAGCAGGTCTCGACGCTGTTCGACGGCCTGTCCGAGCTGATCAAGAGCGACCTGGGGAAGAAGGGCCCGGGGCTTTTCATCATCCCCGGCCTGCTCAAGATCAAGGTCGTGCGCAAGCCGGCCACCAAGGCCCAGCGCAAGATGAACCCGTTCACCAAGCAGATGCAGGACTATCCGGCCAAGCCGGCGCGGAACGTCGTCAAGGCGCTTCCGCTCAAGCCCTTGAAGGAAATGGTCTGACGACCGCTCGCTCTCAGCTCAGCTCAGCTCAGCTCAGTTCACCGCGCCCCGCCCGATCATCCCCGCCGTCAACCGACCCGCGCCGATTCGTCCGGGAAACGCCCCGGCCGGATCCGGCGCGGTCGCGTCCTTCGAACACTGTCGCCAGGATACCGGCATCATGTGAGCCGTCAGCTCGCGGACTCGCTCGATCCCGGCCGGCCTTCGCCGCCGGAGGGATTCGCGGGGCGGCTGGCTTGCAGGCCGACGAGGCGGGCGATGACGACGGCCAGGTAGACCTGCGCGGACATGGCCTCGAGCGAGGCGCCCATGTCGGCCAGCGGGGTGACCGGCACGAGTTCGCCGCGGCCGGAGCCCGTCAGCGTGGCGTAACTGAAGACGAAGAAGCGCAGGAATCCCAGGCGCCTCGAGTCGGAGTCGGCCCACCCGAGCACCGGGCCGTTGACGACCTGGAACGAAGCGGAATCCAGCACGGCCAGGAGCGAGAAGAGGTACGCCCAGAGCAGGCCCAGCAGCAGATACACGCAGAACGCCGCCTGGAGGGTTTCGAGTGTGACCTCCGGGTTGCCGAGCACCCAGTCGAGGATTGCCACGGTGACGTAGGTCAGGGCAAAGATCCACAGGAAGATCTGGACCAGCAGGAACTCTCGTGATTCGTGCGCGGCGACCAGCCGGCCGACTCCGAACTCGACGCTCGCCAGGATCAGCCCGGCGACGAACGCATGCCGGCCGGGCCGGACGGCATACAGTCCGGCGACGAGCACGCCCGCGACGAACAGCGCGATCAGGGTCTTCCACGCCCAGCCCTCGACCATGATGGGCGTGCTGGCGAGCAGGGCGAGCAGCGCGACGAGCAAATAGCCGAACTTGCCTCGTGTGGCGACGAGGATCCGGGATCGGGTTGGGTGGAGCGACACGGCAACACCGGTTGAGAGATCGTTCGGGTTCGCGAGCCCGACGGGGCCCGTGGATCGGCCTGCTCCCTCGTAATAATCGATGGGGGGACGGCCCACAAGCCGGAGGACCGCCGGAAGACGGGTTGGTCGGTTGGCCGATCGGTCGCCGGCCGACGAACTC
>JAKAUH010000966.1 GCA_021818605.1 Planctomycetota bacterium | reverse complement strand
TGAAAGGGATCGCATTGTGCGCGGGTCGCGCTGCGGGGAACTGCAAGAGCGCCAGGTCCAGCAGGAGCACCACATAACCGGCGAGTGGCACCAGCACCGCCGCCCGTCGCTTTGTCATCGATCCCGCCCTCCTTTCCCTTCCCTCGCCAGGATGGCACGGCCGAAACGGTGGATCGGCGTCGCGCTTTCCGCCGCGCGACGTACAGCACCCTGGGCTTCCCGGCCGGCATTCACATGAACAATGCCCCATTGCCTGCCGAAAAAACTCACACCATAATATCCGATAATTGCGACAACCTCCCGCAGAATTGTGTATGCTTTACCAAATCAACGCGACCACGTTCGCACGTGCGAGCGGAAACCCAACAGGAGATGCAATCATGCCGAGAACGAAAACGAAGCGTGACCAGGGCAAGACAGAATTCGTTCGTCGAGTACTCGAGGAAAACCCACACGCCAACGCCCGGATCGTCCGGGATGCCTGGGTTGCAGCGGGGCACGAGGGGGAAATCAGCCAGTCGCTGGTGAACAAGCAGCGGTCGGAGTTGGGCCTGACGGGGAACATCAAGGGCGGCCGGCCCAAGGGTTCGACCTCGATGGCAAGGGCGACGGCCACCACCGAAAAGCCGGCCTACACGGGCAAGAAGCGCGGCCGCAAGCCGAAGTCGGCGCATGCCAACGGGCACCATGCCGGCGGCAACGGGGTCCCGGTCGAGCCGGCGCGCAGGTCGGGCAGCCGGCAGACTCAACTCACGGAAATCGAGACCGAGATCGATCGCCTGCTCTTCCGGGTCATGGTCCTGGGCGGCCTGGAGGAAGTCGAGGAGAGCCTCAGACGCACCCGCCGGCTCCTGTATCAGGCCGCGCACGCCGAAGGCTCCTGACATCCCAGCACCCGGACCGACCGATCCCACACGTGTCGCCGGTCCGGAAGATTGGACCACAGAGACAGAGCACAGAGAGCGAAGTCTTGCAAGTATGGCGATTGTGCCGGCCTTGCAATGTCCACATGAGACTGCTTCTCTGTGCCTCTGTGGTTCAATGGCCTTCCCCTTTGGCCCGCGAGGGAAGTGTTTGCCGTCTCAACCGGGCGGACCGGGGAGCCAGCGGGCGGGCGGATACCAGCCCTCGTCCATGTTGAGGTGCCGGTCGAGATACGGATTGCCCGAGTGTCCGAAGAACAGGTCGCGCGGCAGCGTCGCCGCGGGCCGGGCGGTGGCTCCGTCCATCAAGCCGGCGGCCACGAAGCTCTCGATCACCAGCTCCGAGCAGAAATAGCGCGGGCGATTGCCGTGAACCCGTCCCACGAACGGGGTGCGGAGGACCCCGCGGCGCGAAAAGGGTGTGATGAAGCTCAGCCCTCGCAAGAGCGCGAACGGCTTGTCCTCCTGCACCGAGGCAAAAGCGGTCAGTCGTGCGGACTGCTCGGGCGTCAGCGGCACGCGGCGGCGGCGGACCCAGACCTTTGTACCGCGCGCGACGTGGTTGCCCATGTGCTGGTATGGGTCGAGCACCCGCACCACCAGTTCGTTGAATGGCCCGGCCTCGATCAGGCCGAGGGCGCCGTCATACCGGGCGAAGATGAAGCCCGAGTGGTGAAATCCCCGGCCGCCGACCACGGCATGGCCCAGCCGCAGCCAGAACGACTCATCGGTCGCCAGGAAGATGTCGCCCGGCTGCGGGACATAAACCTCCAGCGGCCCGCGGATGACGTCGTCCACGCAAAAGGACGGCTGAGCGACCGAGGACGGGAATTCGTACGTGGGGCCGCTTGCCGTCTGGCAAACGATCGCGAGCACCAGGAGCGTCGAACTCATGAAAAAAATCCTGCCGCCTGGGTGGGGAACCTCTCGATTAGGTTTTTCGTCGGATCGGCTCGCACTCTTGAACGACGGCAGCGGGGCTTTCTTTCCCGACCGTTGAACTCCGATTTCGACACCTGGTGAACTGGCGACGTCAAAGCCGACCTGAACACCGGCCGTAACGAAGATCTGGTTCGGCCCGACTGGAGGAATCCGTTCTGATGTCACGGATCTGCCTTCTGAACCTGGACGGCAGTCTCGCGCGGCAGCGCGATCTCTTCGGCACAATCCTGCCGGCGGCCGAGTGGATTCCGGCGCGCCACTGGGGACTGCGCATCCGGCTGGCCTGCGGATTCCGCGAGTTTGCCCGGTTCCGCAACTGGCTGGACCGGAGGTTGCCGGCTCCGGCCGGCAAGCCTGCCGTGGTTTTCTACGGCTCGGGCGATTTCCATCACGTGACACTCGCCCTGCTCGGTCGGATTCGCGAGCCTTTCAACCTGCTGGTGCTGGACAAGCACCCCGACTGGATGTGCGGAATCCCGTTCCTGCATTGCGGGACCTGGTTGTACCATGCACTGAGTCTCCCGATGCTGCGGCGCGTGTTCCACTGCGGCGGTGAGACCGATTTCGACAACGCCTATCGTTGGCTTGCTCCCTGGCTCGACCTCGACGAGGGCCGGATCGTGGTGTATTCCGCGCGCCGGCGATTCCGCGGCCGGCGCTGGACGGGAATCAACCATCGTCCCCTTTTGCCCGAGATCCTGGCCTCGGCCGAGAATCTCCGCATTTCACTCGATGCCCATCGCGCGGAATTGCGGCGATATCCGCTGTATATCTCGGTCGACAAGGATGTCCTGACGGAGAAGGACGCGGCGGTCAACTGGGACTCGGGCCTGCTGCGGCTGGAGCACGCGACGGCGATCATCGGCGCGTTTCTCGAGGCCGCCGAGGGCCGGCTCGCCGGTGCCGACATGCTGGGCGACTGGTCGCGCGTCCGGCTGGGCAACTGGCTGAACAGCCTCCTGATCCATGTGGATCACCCGTGTCCGCAGGTCGCCCCGGCCGACGCCGCGGCCCGCAACCGGCGGGCAAACGCGGCGCTGCTGGGGGCGTTGCTGTCGCCGGATGAATCCCCCGAACGAGTACGGACTCAACCGGCCGCCGGGATGACACGCGCCCGCGGTTAACGCGGATCGGATGCCGGCTGGATGGCCTTCGGCCGCCCATGAAACGACCGGCGCGAAATCCTGACGATTCGGGGGACGGCACCGGTGGTGCGCCATGCGCCGGTGCCGGCTGCCGTCAGGGGTTCGCTGACGCCGATCCCGCAGGGTCGAGCCAGCCGATATCACGCCGAGGGAGCGTCAGGTCGCCCGCCTGTCGGACGGCCTCGTCGCACCCGCTTATCGGCGAGGATCACGATCCCGCGACCGGGCAGCCGGCTGGTTCGCTTCGGTTCGGTTCGACCGTCGGGTCTGACCCGGCGTTCCCATCGACCGATCGACCGGCGGAGCCGGTCCGGGATGCGGCAGATAGTCAGGACAGCCTGCCTTGATCGAGACGCGGCGCTTCACCAGCGTAAGGCCGATGCTCGCGGCCCTCCGGTCCCGCGCCGGCACCCAGATCCACAGGGGCCTGACCCGATCGTCGGCCGTCGAAAGACGGCGGATCGTTCGCGTCGCCCTGGCGGGGACGGGGCTGGCGGGTCTGCTGGGCGCGACCGCCTGCGCGGTGGCCTCGGTCTCGATCTGGCTGGTGCCGGTCTATCTGCTGCTGGTGCTCGCTATCCTCACCGCACCGCGGGGCCCACGCGGTTCGACAGCCGCGCCGGGATCGTCGCGAAAATTCGTCGGCATCGGTCGATCGCACGTGATCGCGGAGCCCGGACGGGCCTCCGGGGTGGACCGCGCGAACGAGACAGGCTCACCCGAGCCTGTTTCCGACGCCGGCGCTGACCCGGCCTCGTCGGATGACGCGAACGCGAATGCGGACGCCGATTCTCCGCCGACGAGCCTGCGCTCCGACCCGGCCGAGTCTGCCGTTCCCGCAAAGCCCCGTCGGAGCCGCGCCCGGTCGCGCAAGACGGCGAAACCCGCCGTCGAGCCGGCCGCCGAGGCGGCTCCGGTCTCCTGGATCCGCGTCGGACCCGGCCAGTACGTCCGGTCCGACGCCGCGAGCCAGGGACCACCCCCGGCCCCGAACGAGCCGGTCCCCGAGACCCAGGCCGACGCCGACGCTGGTAACTCCCGCGCCGACGTCCCCGAGGTCCCCGAGCCGGCGATCGCCACCCCCGCAACCGAGACAACCACCCAGACGGAGACGGCCGAGGAACCGCTCACGCCCAGCGATCCCACCCTCCCGACACCCGTCGAGGCCACCAGCGAGGATCCGGCGACGGTTCCCGCCGATGTCCCGGCGCCCGTCGAGGAGTCGGTCGAGGATCCGGCGACGGTTCCCGCCGTCCCAGCGATGACGATGATGGGGGAAGTGGCGACGGATGAGCCGACGATGCCCGCGCCCCTGGAGGAGTTCCCGATCGTCCGGGAGCCCGAGGAAGTCGACGCTCGGACGTCCGCGGAGCCCGCGACGGCCGCTCAGCCGGCAACGGATGATGCGCCCGAAGCGATGGCCGCCGCCCCGACGCCCGCCCCGGGCTAGCCGCGGGCCCGGCCGGCGCCCAGGACCTCGAAGCCCCCGTGGTACCAGGCGAGGCCGTTGCCCGCCGGCGATACCTCCACCGCCTCGACGACCG
>JAKAUH010000026.1 GCA_021818605.1 Planctomycetota bacterium | reverse complement strand
CGATGTCCGTCCCGGTGGTGGTTCCGCTGTCGGCGAGGTCGTTGGCACCGGTGTTGTACGACACAATCGTATTCCTGAGCGCCAAGGTGGCACCGGCCCGGTTGTCGATCCCGGCGCCGGCGGGACTCGGGGACGACGCCCCCGACCCGCTGGCGACGGAATTCTCCTCGACGGTCGAGCCCACGAGGCCCGCGGCCCCCGCGTTGTCGATGGCGCCGCCGAATCCGCCACCACCCACCGCGCCCACCGCGGAGTTCGCGTTGAAGATGTCGTTTGTCCCGTTGAAGGTCGCGCCGGCGACGTTCTCGATCGCGCCGCCGAAGGCATTGCCGTCGTTCTGGGGCGTCGCGACACCTCTCGCCTCGTTGCCGGCGAAGGCGGTGCCCGTGACGATCAGGGTCGCCCCCTTGAGGTTGACGATCGCACCCCCAGCGCTGTCGAGGGTGGGCTCGAGCGAGGGGTTGTCCTGGGCGATGTTGTTGCTGAAGACGCAGTCGCTGATCGTCAGATTGGCGCCGTTGGCGATCGCGCCGCCCTGCGAGCCCAGGCCGTCCGTCAACGTCAGCCCTGAGATCGACACGTTCCCGGAATCGACGACGAAGATCTGGCTGGAATGGTCGCCGCTGATCGTCAGCTCACCGGAGCCCAGCCCCTCGATCGCGAGGCCGTTCTTGATCGCGATCGGCCCGCTGGTCAGCGTGATGGTCTGCCCGGCGAGGTTCGACGCGAAGATGACGGGCTGGTCGCCCGCCGCGTCGTCGGCAACCGCCTGGCGGAGCGAGCCGGGGCCGCTGTCGTTGGTGTTGGTCACGACGTAGGGCTGTTCCTGCACCGCACCGAGATCGACGGCGCCGCCGGTGACTCGCGGGTCGCCGCGCTGGTCCGTGGCCTGCGGTGTGGTCGTTCCCTGGACGATATCCTGGACGTTCGTCGAGGTCAGGGCCGTGTTGGACAGGACCACGTTCTCGATTAGCCCGTTGAAGTAGCCGATATTGTCGCGCACATCGGCCCCCAGGTAGACGTTGATGCCCGAGGCCAGGGGAACGTCAGGTCCGCTCGCCGTGCTGTCCAGCTTGCCGTCGATGAAGATCTCGCCCGTCCCGTCCGCCTGGCGCACGACCGCGATGTTGTGCCAGTTGCCGTCGTCGACCGACGCGTTGGAGAGCATCTGAAAGTCGTACTGATAGTTCCCGTAGACGAAGAAGCTCACCTTGCCGCCGGAAAGTGCGAGCTGGTACTCGCCGTTGAAATTGTTGGAATCTCGCTGCGAGATGATGACCCCGCTGGAGCCGGTGGTCTTGATCCACACCGAGATGCTGAATGCCCCGGTGCCGACGATATCGGCCGAGGGCGGGATGGACGCGTAGGAACTGGTCCCATTGAACTGGAACGCCTGGCCATCGAGGCCGGGGCCGTAGGTCGCACCGTTCTGGAGGGTGGCATTCGACGAGCCGACCGTGTCCTGTCCGCTGTTGTTCCCCTGCCACCAGGCAAACAGGCCGGGGATCGAGAACGGGAAGACCGGCAACCCGGTGACGGCCGTGTCGCCCGCGCCGATGGCCGGGCTCCCCGGCAGCTCGACCAGCGTGCTGGTCGTCCCGCCGGTGTTGAGGAGATGGGAAAGTTTGGGATCGGCGGTGCTGACGATGGACGACGCCGGCAGGCCGGCATTGCTCGTGACCAGGTTGCTCTGGCCGGTCACGGTGCCCAGGTTCACGACATCGTTGCCACCGGTGTCCTGGGCCACGAGCTGACCGTTGACGATGATGTCGGAGCCGGTGTTGTCGGCCACGATCGAGTTGGTCACGGAGAGGGTTGCGCCGGGCGCGTTGTACAGGCCCGCTCCGTCGCTCGCCATGCCCGGCGCCGTCCCAGTCCCGTTGGAGACCGCGTTGCCGGCGATGGTCAGGTTGACGAGATAAGCCGTCCCCGCGTTGTCAATCGCGCCGCCGAACCCGGCGCCGGCTTGCCCCTGGGTACTCGTCGTGCTGTCGCCGTTACCGCCGGTGGCATAATTGCCGGTGAAGGTGTTGTCGGCCGCCCCGAGCCATGCACCCGGCGCGTTGTAGATCGCGCCGCCGTAGGCGTTGCCGCCGGTTCCGGCCGAAGTGCCGCTGGCCTGTCCCTCGCCGCCGAGGGCGGCGTCGTTGATAAAGGAGCTGTTGGTGACCTCCAGGACTCCGCCCGTGGCGTTGTAAATCGCGCCGCCGTAGGCGCTGGCGGCTTGACCCTGGGAAGGTGCAGCCGGGGCCGAATCGTGGACGAGCTGGGCGCCGGTGATCGTCAGCATGCCCGCGTTGTTGAACGCCCCTCCGTTCACCGCATCGCCGTTGCCCAGCGTCAACCCCGAGACCGTGACCGTCACCCCGCTGGCGACGTTGAAGATCCCGTATCCCTCGTAGGCCGGCTGGGACAGGCTGAGCGTCGCATCGTAGGTCGCCGTGATCTGGTTGGCGGTCAGGGCGGTGCTGTAGAAGGCAAACTGGTTGACCAGGCCGGTCACGTAGCCGGCGGGATACCAGCTCGCGCCGCCGATCTCCATTGGGAGCGCGCTGGGCGTGTAGCCGCCGGCCAGGGTGCCGCTGGCCACCTTCGTGCCGTCCACGTACAGCGCCAGGTTGTTGCCGTCATAGGTCGCCGCGATGTAGTGCCAGGCATTCAAGGAAATCGGCTGGGTCGCGGTCAGGGCGAGATTCGAGGACGGCGACGCCAGGACCTGGAAGTACGGCACGCCCGAGCTGTGGATCCCGAGGATCCAGCCGTTGTAGTAGGGCCCACCGCCATACTTGCTCGCCAGGATCGACTCCTGCGACTGGCTCAGGTTGTACCAGCCGCCGACCGTAAAGCTCGACGAGTCGAGGGTCTGGTTGTCGGGGATCGTGACGTCGCTCGCGCCGTTGAACTGGAACGCCTGGCCCACCATCCCTGAGCCATAGGACAGCGTGCCCACGGGATACCCGGGGGCCGCGCCCGAGGTATCGCTGGTGTTCCCGTTCCCCGCCCAGAGATCCGTCGGGATCGGAGCGACCGTTCCGGAGACGACCTGGACCTTGTCGGCTCCCAGTCCCTGGATCGTCAGATCGTGGCCGATCGTGATCGGCCCGCTGGTGAGCGAGATCACCTGCCCGGCCAGGTTGGGCGCGAAGATGATCGGCAGGTTGCTGTCGTCCTCGGAGATCGCCGCGCGAAGGGAGCCTGGGCCGCTGTCGTTGGTGTTGCTCACGACGTACGGCTGGCTCTGGAAGGCGCCGATGGAGTCGGATCCGTTGGCCGGGAAGGGATATCCTCGGCCGTCCAGGACGTAGCTCTCGTAGGGGCCGATGCCGTTGTTCAGGGCCGGGCTTCCGGGCATGAGCGAGAACGTCAACACGCCGTCGCCGTGATCGGCGAGCGGGCCCAGCAGCGGGTTCTGGCCCTGGATGAATGGCGAGTAGGCGATGGTCTGGAAGATAACGCTGGGCACATTCGCCGAGGTGCCGATCAGGGCATCATTGATCTGTCCGCCGGAGTTCCCCTCGTAATCGAAGTCGACGCCTCCGGTATTGTCGGCGATCAGGACGTTGCCAAGGAACGTGTAGAGCGGGAACGGGCCGCCGCCGTAGGGGTTCGGCTGGTTCGACGCCGTGTCGTAGACGCCGCCTCCCGCCACGTTCGAGCCCCAGACGAGGTTGTCGGCGATCGTCACATGCTCGAGGCCCAGGGCGCCCGCCGTGTCGATGGCCCCGCCCACCGCCTGGGCAGAGCCATAGACGGAGTTGTATCCAAACGTCGTCTCGACGGCGAAAAGGTAGCCCGTGTTGCTGACGTAGATCGCCCCGCCGCCGGCGTAGGCGTAGTAGTTGCCGATCGCATAATTGTTGACGAACGCACAATTCGAGGCGTCGACGAAGCCGTCGGCATAGATCGCTCCTCCGTAGGAACCGTTGCCGTCACCGTACTCCTTCCCATTGCTCAGATTCAGATCCATGAGCTCCAGGGTCGAGCCCCTGGGCACATAGAAGAGCCGCATCGCGCCGCTGGCGGCGATGGTGACCCCCGGCGCGTTGCTGGCGTCGAGGACGACCGTCCCGCCCGGGATGCCGATGGCACTGGCACCGTGGTCGCTCGAATCGCCAACCGTCGTCAGGGTGATCGTCTGGCCCGCCAGGTCCGAGGCGAACTTGACATAGTGCACGCCCGAGACCGATTCCGCTTCCTGGATCGCCACGCGAAGCGACGTCACGGCGCCGGGCTGCGTCAGGTCCTGGGTCGTGGTGACCACGATGTTGTTCGGGTCGAACGTGCCGAAGCTGCCGCTGGCGGACACCGAGCCGCCGTAGTTATCGGAGACCGTCAGGCTCACCTGGTAGACGTCCGGAACCGGGGCCCCCTCGGAGCTCATGGTTGGCGTGGGCGGAGTGAAGGTGTACGTCGGCGTGTTGGCGGTCGCGAAGGGCTGTCCGTCTTTCAGGATGGTCCACTGGTAATTCAGGCCGCCCGGCGCCTCGGGCAGGGGCGAATAGACGCTCGGCGCCAGCGTGACGGATTGACCATCGGCATATCCGGTCTGGAGGTTGAGGCTGCTGATCGTCGGCGGGACGTCGACGACCTGGATGGTCGTCGTCTTCGTCACCGCGCCCTCGTTCATGACGACCTTGTACGTCCCTGGATCGCCAAGCTTGAGCTTCGGATTGGCGCCGGTCTCCTGGGCGTAGACCGCGTTGTCGTAGTAGATCGTCCAGCTATAGGCGCCGTCGCCGGCGGGATTGCCGCTGCCGTCGGTGGCCGACGCATCGATGCTGATCGTGCTACCGGCGTTGGCGGTCGTCGGCACGCTGTAGAAGAGCAGCTCGTTCGGCGAGTACTGCGGCATCTGCAACTGGCCGATCCCGATGTCGAAGCCAAAGCTGAAGATCCAGACCGACACCGAGGCCCCGAGGTCGATGCTTCCGTCATTGATCGTCAGCCAGCCGCTGATCGAGGCGACGTTAATGCCGAAGATCTGGGCTCCGCCCCCGAAGTAGCCCGAGAACCCGCTATTGCTGATCGTGATCTGGAGCGAACCCCAGATATCGTTGCCGCTCTGGCCCAGATCGAAGCCGACCGAGCCGGTCAGACTGAACTGGCCGTTGGAATCGATGTAGCCCGAGATGCTCACGCCGCCCAGGCCGAAGAAGCTGAGCTGCAACGGATCACTCGCGGGGACGTCGATCTCGAAGATGCCGTCGCTGACCCCGACGATCAACGTGCCGCTGGCCTGGAGCCCGAGGAAATTGACGTCCGCGTTGTTGAGCTGGACCTCATAAGTGTTCGGGGCGACCCCATCGGTGGTCTGATTCGTCGTGTTGATCAGGAGCTGGGGCGAGGCCGAGATCGAGAGCAAGCCCAGGGGCAGGCTTTGATTGAGCGTCAGCCCGGCGTTGACCACCAGCCCACCCGAGCTCAGGTCAAGCTGGGCGTTGAACCCGAGGTTCAGGCCGAAGAAGCCGGTGAGCGCGGCCTGGGCGTCGATCTGAAGCCCGCTCGAATTGATCGTGAAATCAAACTGACCCTGCACATCGAACATGTTGACGATCGTCAGGCTCCCGCCGGCGTCAATCTGCACTCCGCCCGCGCCGATCGTGAGCTGCTGGCCGGTCGTGATCTGGCCGGTGGTCGGGTCGACCGTGAAGCCGGTCACCGTCTGGTTCGCGGCCGTCGTGTTGATCTCGAACTGGAAGTTCAGGTTGAGGTTAACGTCGGGGATCTCCGGCGAACTGGCCAGGGCCGCCTGGAGAATGCCGTAGAGACCGGGGTGATCGCCGCCCAGGATCACGAGCTGACCATCGACGTTGGCCTGGCCCAGCGGCCCGACGGCCGCCTGCGCCTTCAGGGTCATCGTCAGGCCGGAGGCGTCGACCTCGAACACGAAGGAGCCGCTCAGGTCGAACGTCCCAACCTGGAGGTCGCCGGTGGCCTTGATCTCGGCGAATGGCCCGGCCGGAAGAGCAATCCCCGCGATTGTGGGCGTCTGGCTGGTCGTGTTGACCTCGAGCAGGAAACCGGCGTTGAGACTGAAGCCGTATCCCGAGGGGAGACCAGTGTTCACCGTGAGCTGAATGGCGCCGTAGATCCCCTGGTTGCTGATGTCGATCCCGCCATTGGCCTGGAGGTCCAGCAGAACGCTGTTCTGGACCTGGAGGAACACCTGAGCCTCGGTTTCCAGGAGGAACTGGCTCGTCGTGACCTCCAGGTAGAAAGAACCGATCACGGCGAATGAACCGTCGAGCTCGAACCCGCCGCTGCCCTCGACCACCATGTACGGACCGGCGGCGGCCGTGCTGCCGTCGGGCTGCGGCGCGCCGGCCGGGATGTTGATCGTCAGGCCCGATGTGCCCGCGGTGAGGCCCGGGTCGGACGAGGTCAACGTCGGCGCGGTGAAGCTGACCGCCTGGTCCGAGGTGTTCAGCTCGAAGAGGAACTGGTTCGCGACCGGCTTTCCGGTGAGCGGGTCGATCGGTGCCGTGAAGTCGATGCCTGCGTTCTTCAGGACCGAGCTGTCCTGAGCGTCAAAGGTGACCTGGAACTGCGCGGCGACCCCGCCGCTCCAGAGGCGAAGGAAGCCCGTGGTCTGGAACTCGACAATCGGCGCGGCGGGCGGCCCGATGATCAGGCTGGCGTTCTCGAGGATGTCGAGTTCGGGCTGGCCGTTCGGGGCCTGGAAGATCGCGTCGAAGGTGCCGCTGAGCCCGAACCATTGCTTGCCCCCGAGCTGGAAGTTGACATCTCCCTGGATCATCACGCTGGCGGCATCGGCCTGGATCACGAAACTCTGGAGCACCGCCGGCTGGCTCGGATCGCTGCTGGGGATCGGCAGGTCGATGGGGATATCGTTCGACGTCGTGTTGAAGCGGAGCACGGCCATGCCGTTGACGTTGAGGCCAAGGCTTGAGAGTGTGTTGAAAAGCTGGCCGGTCTGGAGCACGAAGATGCCGTAGAGCTCGGGCGTGGGGTTGGTGTACGGCTGCGGGCCGAGGTCGAAATGCACGACGCCCTCGAGGTCCAGGGCGTTGCCGAGAGGGGCAAGGTCAACCATCCCGCTGACGTTGAGTTGAAGACTTCCGGCGGTCGCGTCGACGCGGAAGCTCGCCGTGCCGGTGATCTCGAGGCCGCCCGGCACGTGCGGGATGGTCAGGTCGACGCCGCCGTTGATCGTGATCGTGAAGCCCTCGAACGGCGGCGTGGGGATGGTGGGCAGCGTCGCCGAGATCCAGGTGGCGCCGCCGCTGATCGTGGCGTTGTGCCCGTTGCCCGAGCTGTCGGCGGCCGTGGTCCCCTGGCCCTCGCCGAAGTTCCACGCGGCGAGCAGGCCGATCGTTGAGGCGGGGGTGCTCGAAACCATGTCGCTATTGACGTCGGTCTCGGTGCGGGCGACCGTCCAGACGCGAACCTGGGTAATATCGCCGTCGAAGTAATACGCGCCGGACTTGCCGATGAGGAACGCCGGGGTCGAGCCCGACAGCGCGATCGGACTGGCCGTGGTACCGGCGACGGGGACTCCGTCCTGATAGATCAAAAGCTTGCCGCTCGCGTCGTCGAAGGTGACGGCCCAGTGATGCCAACTGTTGTCGTTGGTCGGGGTGCTCAGCGTGGTGCCGCCGAACGACACAAAGAAGTTGTTGCTGGCGTCGAAGCCGATCTGGAGGCCGCCGGACGCCGGAGGATCGCCCTGGTTGATGATGTACTCGAGGCGGGCGGTGTCGTTCTGCTTCGCCCAGAACTCGACCGAGAACGAGGTGCTATTCAGGTTGATCCCGCTGGCCGACGCATAGGCGTCGGTGCCGTCGAGCTGGAGCGCGCCTGCGGTCTCCGCCGGGGTCGGTCCGGCGGAGAGCTTGCTGGTGCCTCCGATGACAGTCGGCGCCCAGGTCACGCCGCCGGTCAAGGTCAGAGTGTTGTTGTTGCCAGAGCTATCAGCGGCAGAGGTTCCCTGACCCTCGCTGAAGGACCAGTCAGCAAGCAGGCCGGTGGTGGGCGAAGGCGTCGTGAGCGCCAGGTTGTCGGCCACCTGCGAGGCCGTGCGGGCGAGCGTCCAGACCCGGACCTCGTCGACCCCGCCGCCGAAGAAGATCGACCCCGACTTGCCCACCAGAAGCGTGCTGCTGGCACCCTGGATCGCCGCGGCGGTGCCACTGGTCTCGAGGATCCCATCCCGGTAAATCGACAGGGTCTTGCTCGTCTGGTCGTAAGTGACAGCCCAGTGATGCCACGAGGTATCCTGGCCGGCGGGGAAGCTCAGGGTCGTGCCGCCGGAATGGACCACGAAGTCGTTGTTGGTGTCGAAGCCGATCGACAGCCCCGTCGTCGAGGACGACGGCGCCTGACCAATGACGTACTCCTCCTGCCCGGCCGCGTTCCGCTGGGCCCAAAATTCGACCGTGTATGAGGTGTTATTGAGATTGATATTCGAGGCCGAGCCGTAGCCCGTGCTGCCGTCGAGGGAGATTCCGTCGCCAAGCTGGGGCGTCGAGGAACCGCTCGGGGCCTGGACGGAGTTGAACACGGGCCCGTCGAACTCGAAATCGACCGTGCCATAGGCCGTCACGATCGGGTTGCCGGCCGGCGCGTCCACATTCAGCATCAGCACGGCCTTCCCCGCGGCGACCTGGGACAGGTCGATGTAGGCCGAGCCCTGCACGTTGACCGTGGCACCCATGACCACGGTTCCGCTGGCCAGCAGCTTGCCGGTGGTGTCGAAGGCCAGATGGCCCGAGAGCTCGAAGGCATCAGGTGAGGCATACGCGTCGAATAGAGTGGCGCCACCCTGGATCGTCAGGAGGGTCGGCGGATTCGTCCACGAGGCCTTGGTGCTGATCTGGTCGGCCACGTCGGCCGACAGTTGCGACTCCCACTGCGAGAGCGTCGGCGCGAACACGCCCTGGGCAGCCGTTCCCAGGTCCTTGGCCGAGGTGGGCGGCGTGATCCCGCCGCCGAAATTGATGCCGGCGCTCAGGTCGGTCAGGGCCAGTCCCGTGTCGGGATCGAGGATGATCGGCGCATCGACCATCACATAGACGTCCAGCGGCCCGAGCGACGAGATGCCGAGCATGATCTGGAATCCCGCAAGGCCGGCGATATCGACGCCGCCATCGATCCCGCCGTAGAGGATGGTCTGGCCATTCGAGTCGACGGTTGTGGCCAGGAAGCCCGCGGCGTTGAACGTCACACCGGCAAACGTGCCGCCGACCTGGAACCCCGCGCTCTTGACCGATGTCAGCGGGAACTGTTTGTTGACGATGTCCTGGACGTTCAGGACCGCGTCCTGGACCGATCCGCTGAGCGTCAAGCCCGCCAGGGTGACGTTGATTCCCGCCGAGATATCGACCGAGAAGTTCGACGGATCCGCGTTGAAGTCCGGCCATTCGAGCGCGAGCGAGGTGACGTTGATCGGCAGGAAGGTCGGCCACTGGAATGCGCTGGCCGCGTTGACTCCGCCGGACGCGCTCGCCGAGGCCGCGATGCCGAAGCCCGCCAGCGCGACGAAGTTGCCACTGGCGTCGATGGCGAAATCCTGCCCGGTGGCCGAGACCGACAGCGGGCCAGCATGAACCTGCGCGGTCACCGTGCCGAACTGCACGATGGCCTGGCCCGATGCGGGCGCTGTGTTGAATTCCAGGGGCGTCGTCGACGTGCCGCTCGCCGTGAGCGTGAGGTAATTCCCCAGCGAGAATGAGGCCGAGCTGGCGGTCACCTCGAACTGGCCATAGTCCTGCGGCGTCAGTCCGAGCGTGACCTCCAGGCCCGTTACCGACGCGCTGGCCACTCCCCCGACATTCAGGCTCGCGGACAGGCCGAAGCCGACATCGCCGCTGAACTGCGCACCCTGGCTGATGCTGTAGCTGAGACCGCTGATCGACGCACTCGGGTTGCTGATGGTGAGCACGCTGCCGAGCTTGATGGTTCCCGTATAGCCCAGGGTCGCGGTCCCGATCGAGAACCCGTCTGAGGTGATTGCGAGGTTCTGGACTGAGCCCTCAAGCCCGCTGAGCTTCGGCACGCTCGCCGTCGCGGAGCCAACGGTGAGGCCGAACGCGCCCGGCGTCACATCCACGGAAACATTACTGGCGGTGACATCGAGGAGGTCGCTGACCTGCACCTGAATCTGGTCGAGCTGGAGGTTCAGGGCCTGGGTGTTGATATCGTAGCTGCCGGAGAGGCCGCTTGGCGACGTCCCGGTCGGGTCGCTGATCGTTGCCGTGAAGTCCGACTGGCCCGAGAAGAGCGAGATCGACTGGGCGCCGAAGGTGATCGTGCCGCCAACCGCGGGAGACGCGCCGGCCGCGCCGGTGGTGTAGGAAAAGTTCTCGATGCCCAGGCTCAACCCCGTGATCGACAGGACGCCGCCGAGGGTGATCGAGCCGGAATAGTCCAGGGACGCCGAGGAGACGGAGAACCCCGTGTCGTCGGCCTTCAGCTCGCCGATGGAGCCGGTGGCCTGCGGGAAGTCCGTCGACTTCAGGGCGACATTCTGGACGTCGAAGCTCACCGCGGGCGTGCCGCTCGAGTCGTCGAACGTGAAGTTGACCGCCCCGGTCGTGGCGGTCACGACCTTGCCCAGGTCGAGCTCGAGGGAGGTCGCCTGGATGTCGAACGCCGCGGCGCCGATGCTATACGACGCCTGAAAGCCGCTGACTGTCGTGCTGAAGCTGCTCTGCCCCGGGAACAGCTCCAGCGTCCCGCCCACCGTGAACGTCCCGGTGACAGGCGTGGCCGCCCCGGGGCTATAGCTGAAGTCGGTCAGCGACAGGCTGGGATCGGAGACCTCGAGGATCTTGCCGAAACTCACGGCGCTGCTGTCGCTCAGCGTTGCCGACGCCACCGAGAATCCCGCGTTGCTGGCGCTGAGGTCGCTAATCGTCCCGGTCACTCCCGGGAAGTCGGGCGAGGTCACGCTGACGTTCGTCACGTCGAAGCTCACCGCGGGCGTGCCGCTCGAATCATCGAACGTGAACGACAACGGACCCGTCGTCGCCTTCAGCACCTTTCCCAGTCCCAGCTCCAGCGAGCTGGCCTGCATGTCGAACGTCGTGGCACCGATATCATACGACGCCTGGAAGCCGCTGACTGTCGTGCTGAAGCTGCTCTGCCCCGGGAACAGCTCCAGCGTCCCGCCCACCGTGAACGTGCCAGTGACAGGAGTGGCCGCGCCTGGAGTGTACGCGAAGTCGGTCAGCGAGAGGCTGGGACTCGAGACATCGAGGATCTTGCCGAAGGCGATAGCACTGCTATCGCTGAGGGTCGCCGAGGAGACGGAGAACCCGGTATTGTCGGCCTTCAGCTCGGCGATCGTCCCCGTGACGCCGGGAAAGTCGGGCGACGTCAGGCCGACATTCTTGACGTCGAAGCTCACCGCGGGCGTGCCGCTCGAGTCATCGAACGTGAAGTCGACGGCACCCGTCGTCGCCTTCAGCACCTTTCCCAGTCCCAGCTCCAGCGAGCTGGCCTGCATGTCGAACGTCGTGGCACCGATGTCATACGATGCCTGGAAGCCGTTGACCGTCGTGCTGAAGCTGCTCTGCCCCGGGAACAGCTCGACCGTCCCGCCGACCTGAATCGTGCCGGTGACCGGCGTGGCGGCGCCGGGGGTGTAGGAGAAGTTGGACACGCTCAGGCTCGGGCTCGAGAGCTCCAGGACATTGCTGAACGTGACGGCACTCGCGCCGGTCAGGCTGGCCGAACCGATGGTGAACCCGGTACTGGAGCCGCTGAAATCCGCGATGGTCCCCGTGGCGTTGGGGAAATCAGGCGAGGTCAGGGTGATCGACCCGGCGTCAAAGGTCGCGGCGGGGGGCGACTGCGAGTCGTCGAGCGAGAAACTCAGCTTCGAGCCCGTCGCGTGCAAGATGTGGCCGACGTTCAGATCCAGGTTGCCGGCGGAGAGCGTCAAGGTCTGACTGGCCAGGCTGTAGCTGCCGCCGGGCGCATCCACGGTGGCCGAAAAGTCGCTCTGGCCCGGAAAAAGCGAGGCTGTGGCCGCACTCAGGCCGATGGTTCCAGTCCAGGCGCCACTGGTGTAACCAACGTCGCTCAGCGTCACCGCCGGCTGGTCGATCGACAGGACATTCCCGAGAGTGATCGGCGGAGCGGTGATCGTTCCATTACCCAGGGTGAAGCCGTTATCGAGGATATCGAGATTGTCGACCGTCACCGTCGTGTTGTCGAACGGGAGGAGCGTCGCCGAGAGGCTTCCCACCTTGACCAGGTCCTGACCGGCGGCGGCGGTGGGACTGTAGTCGATCGCGATGTTCGAGGCCTGGGCGGTCAGCAGGTTGGCCACTGTCAGGTCGAACTGGCTGGCCGAGAGCTGATAGGCTCCCTGGCCGGCCGACTCGTTGGTCAACGTGTAGCTGCCCGTGATTCCCGGGGTCGTGCCCTGGCCGGTGATCTGTGCCGAGACGGCCGAACCAATTGTGAGCGCGGCGGATGTCGCCGACACCGAAATCGTCCCCGTCCAGTCCGACCCTGATTGCGTCAGGCCGGAAGGAAAGGAAACGGTCACATCATTGAAGCTGATATCATTGCCGAGGGAGACCGTGCCGAGGTCGACCGGACTGGTCGTCTGACCGTTGCTCAGAAGCTGGGCGATGTCACCGGTAAGGTCGCCCGAAAGCAGCCGTCGGGTCTCGAGGATCTCATAGTCGAGGAATCGGGGCGCCGGCCGCCCGCGCGAGCGAATCGGCACAACCGGCTTCTCGCCGGCGGCGCGGCCCCGGCCTCCTCGCAACCTTCTCGTCCCGTTCCATCCCGCGGAAGGCCGCTCGCTCTTGCCAAACATGGTGTCGTCTCCACTTGGGTGCGAGATGAATCGGAACGTGCCGCCAGCGCGCAGGGCGATGGGACTCGCGGTCCGCGAGGTTGATCAAACGGCAGGGACCGTTCACCGGGCGCACAGCGATCGCGTCGCTCAATAGCGGAAGCGGGCGCTGGCCCCGGCTGGGGAATGCGTCGCCGGCAAGCCTCGGCTCGGGAGCCGATGCGCCCCACGATGCTCGAACACGACGGCTTCTCGAAGGCGTGCGCCACTGGTCCTACCAAGCTCATTGCCCTCCGGCGTCCGACCGGACAGGGACGAGCGGATTTCCTGGAACGTCGCCTCGCGCAATCGGCCGAAAGGGGGGAATACGTCGACAAGCGATGCCGCAGGCCGTTCCAAACTCCCCGGTTGTTCAGGGATCCTGGTCATCGCCCGGGCCCACCAGCGACGCCATGATCTCGACCGCGTCGACGCCGTCTGCCGGGTGCTCGCGGAAGATCCGGCCATCGCGGTAGAGGGCCAGGCGGTGAGACAGGCCCATCACCTCGGGCAGGTCGGACGAGATCAGCAGGATGGCGATGCCGCGAGCGACGAGGTCGCCGAGGACGCTGTAGATCTCGGCCCGGGCCTTCACGTCCACGCCGCGGGTCGGCTCGTCGAGGATCAGGACGCGTGGTGGGTGCTCCATCCACCGCGCCACGACGACCTTCTGCTGGTTGCCGCCGGAGAGAGTGCCGACCAGGCGTTCGGGGTGGTCGGCCTTGATTCCGAACCGCGTGATCGCGCGCTCGACGATCCCGGCGCGTCGGCGGCGGTCGACCCGCCCACCGCGGATCCAATCGCGGGCCCAGGGCAGGGCAAGGTTATAGGCGACCGAGCCGGTCATGACGAGTCCCTCGCCCTTGCGGTCCTCGGGCACGAGCACCAGCCCGGCGGCGCGGGCCTCCAGCGGCGAGCGTGGGACGATCGTGCGGCCATCCACGGCGATCCGGCCCGAGCGGATCGGAGCGAGCCCGCAGAGCGCCCGGGCCAGCTCGGTGCGTCCCGAGCCGACCAGCCCGGCCAGGCCGAGCACCTCGCCGGCGCGCAGCTCGAAACGGACGCCGTTCACACCGACGGCATGCAGGTCCTCGACCGAGAGAACCACCGGGCCGGGATTCCAGGGCGGACGGGGCGGCGTGGCGGAAACGTCGCGGCCGACCATCAGGCGGACCAGCTCGTCGCGATCGACCGACCCCGCATCGCGGGTGCCGACGTTCCGCCCGTCGCGCAGCACCGTGATCCGATCCGCCAGGCGCTGGATCTCCTCCAGGCGGTGCGAGATGTAGATGATCCCGACGCCTTGCTCGCGCAGGTGGCGGAGCCGGGCCATGAGCGTCTCGGCCTCGTGCTGCGAGAGCGACGCGGTCGGCTCGTCCAGCACGAGAATGCGCGCCCGGACGGCCAGCGCCCGGGCGATCTCGACGAGCTGCCGGCGCGCGATGCTCAGCTCGCCGACGCGGGTGCGCACCCGCCCGATCTCGGACATGCCCAGCTCGTCGACCAGCGCGGCGGCCTGGGCCTCGAGCCGCCTCCGGTCGAGCCAGAAACCCAGTCGGGTTGGCTCGCGGCCGAGCAGGATGTTCTCGGCCGCCGACAGGTTCGGCGCGAGCGAGAGCTCCTGGTGGATCAACCGGATTCCACGATCGTCCGCGTCGGCGGTGCCGTGGACTGTCACGACCTGGCCGTCGATCGCGATCGTCCCCGCGTCGGGCCGCACGACGCCGCCCAGGACCTTGATGAGCGTCGATTTCCCCGCGCCGTTCTCACCCAGAAGCGCGTGGATCTCGCCAGCGAGCAGGTCAAAATCAACGCCGTCCAGCGCCACCACGCCGCCGTAGCGTTTCACCACGCCGCGCAGGCAGAGCAGGGGAGCCGGGGCATCGGTGTCTTCAGGCGTCATTTCTTTGCGTTTTTATCCGCCGGGGCGTCTGATTCCGGACCGGAGCCGACTGTGTCGACATTCGCCCGGGTGATGAGCTTGATCGGAATCTTGATGTCCTTCGGCACCGATTTGCCGGCCAGGTGGTCATAGGCGGTCTCGGCGGCGACGCGGCCGATCTCGGCGGGAAACTGCGCCGAGGTCGAATGCAGCTTGCCCGCGCGGATGGCTTCCATCGCAGGCTGCGATCCATCAACCGAGACCACGGTAACCTTGCCCAGCTTGCCCGCCGACTCGATGGCCGAGATCGCGCCCAGGGCGCTGGGATCATTGATCGGGAAGACGGCGTCGAGATCCGGGAAGCGGCCGAGCAGGTCGCGCATCACGGGCCGGCCGCCCTCGATCGTCCCCTTGCCCTCCTGGGTGTCGAGAATCTTGATGTCTGGATGCCTGGCGATCTCTTCCTGGAAACCGTCGACCCGGTCGATGCAGGCCTTGTTGATCGAGTGGTGCAGGATCGCGACGTGCGCCATCGGGTTCACCTCGGCGAGGGCCCGAGCCGCCAGCCGGCCGGCCTCGACGTTGTCCGAGGCGACCTGCGACAGCACCATCGAGGGGTCGCTGACCGGGGCATCCACGACGATCACCGGCACGCCCTTGCGCTTCGCCTCGGCCAGGCTGCCGCGGATGCCCTCCCAGTTGACCGGGTTGACGAAGATCGCCGCGGGGTCCTGCTGGAGCAGGTCCGAGATGTCGTTCCGCTGCTTGAGGCTATTGAACTGGGCATCCAGCGTGACCAGCCGGTCGCCCTGCGCGGCGATCACGCGGGCGAGGCCGTCGTTGAGATTGACGAAGAACGGGTTATTCATCGTCTGGAGCGTCACGACGAAGAGTCGGCCCTTCTCACCACCGGCCGGCGGCTCGCCGCGGGCCGCGCCGCGAGGGCCGCCCGGCGAGTGCCCGCCATCGCCGCAGCCGCCCATCGTCGCCCCGACGATGGCCGCAAGCAAGATTCGAGAGCCTTGCTGAGTTCTCATCGGGTGCGCGTCGACTCCTGGGATCGTCGTGAACCTCTCGGGTAGCCCGCGGCAGCCGGTATTCTACCATGCCCCCGCCGCCGGGCCATGCACCGTCATCAATCGTCGCGAGCCCTGGACCGGCCGCCAATCATGCTCGGATGAATCGGTCGTGATCGGTGGCTTGCGGCGTTCCCGGGCGGACCGGCGCATTCCTCGACGCCCCGCGTGGATGCCGGCAGTCCCGCGGCGGCTTGACCGGCGCGGCCGCCGGCCTACCATGTTGGTGCCGACGGATGCCGAGGGCCGGGAGTGCATCGCCGGACCGCGCATCGGTCGTCGATCAACCGGAGGAGCATCGCGCGATGAAGTACCGACGACTGGGTGCAAGAGGTCCGGAAGTCGCCGCGGTGGGACTGGGCTGCATGGGGATGAGCTGGGCCTACGGCACGACCGACGAGGCCGAGGCGATGGCGACCCTGCACGAGGCCATCGAGCTGGGCATCAACTTCCTCGACACGGCCGAGGTCTACGGACCGTCTACCAACGAGGAGCTCGTCGGCCGCGCGATCCGCGACCGCCGCGACCGGGTCATCCTCGCCACCAAGTTCGGTTTCAAGATCAACGAGAAGGGCGCGATCGTCGGCGCCGACAGCCGGCCCGAGCACGTGCGCGAGGTCGCCGAGGCGTCGCTCAAACGGCTGGGGACCGATCACATCGACCTGCTGTACCAGCACCGCGTGGATCCGCAGGTCCCGATCGAGGACACCGTCGGCGCGATGGCCGAGCTGGTCCAGGCGGGTAAGGTGCGGCACCTGGGGCTCTCCGAGGCCAGTCCGAGCACGCTCCGGCGGGCCTCGGCCGTCCATCCGATCACGGCGCTCCAGACCGAGTACTCGCTGTTCGAACGCGAGGTCGAGCGCGAGATCCTGCCGGCATGCCGCGAACTGGGGATCGGGTTCGTGCCCTATAGCCCGCTGGGCCGTGGTCTGCTGACCGGCCGCGTGCCCCGCGCCGAGGAGCTGGGTGAGGGGGATTTCCGCCGCAATTACCCACGGTTCCAGGGCGAGAACTTCGACCGCAACCAGGCGCTCGTTGCGGCCGTGAAGACCCTGGCGGATCGCAAGGGATGTACGGTCGGTCAGATCGCGCTGGCGTGGCTGCTTCACCAGGGGGACGACATCGTGCCGATCCCGGGGACCAAGCGGCGGACCTATCTGCGCGAGAACGCCGGCGCGGTGGATGTCGTGCTCACGCCCGACGACATCACCTGGCTGGAGCAGCAGGTCCCCAGCGGAAGCGCGGCAGGCGAGCGCTATCCGGCGGCCGCGATGCGGTTGATCGACCGGTGAAGCAGGATGAGCCTTCTCGCGCGTCAGCCCGGTCTCTTCGCGGCCGGCTTCGAAGACGCTGGTCGTGGCTCGTCGGCCGAGGTGTGGTCGTGGACAATCTTCCAGCCCTCGGGGAGCTTGCGGAAGATCACGGTGAAAAGCCCGCCCGGCGTCGAGCCGTCGGGCATCTTCAGCTCCCATCGCCCGCGCGCGAGGGCTGACTCAGGACCGAGCGGCTCGACCTCCAGCCCGCTGAAGGTGAGCTTCCCCATCGCGCGGCCCTCGGCCTGATAGCGACGGCGGTAGCGGTCGCGCATCGCCTCCCAGCCGTCGTACCGCTGACCGCCGGACTGGAAGACGACCCTCGGCGACTTCCAGTAGCCCGCGAGGAACCCGTCCAGGTCGCCGCGGTTCCAGTCGGCGGCCTGGCGCTCCAGCACCGCGCGAACGGACTGGACGGAAGAGGGTTCTCCCGACTGTGCCCTGGCTGCCGATGATGCGCTCGCGAGCGTCAGCACAACGACCGCCACTTGCAACCCGGGCCGATCAGCGATCATGAGAGGCGTCTCCAGTAGTCACGAAAAACCTCGACATCCTCGCGGCGGCAGCCGGACCACGGTATCCCGCCGGACGAGAGCACCGAGTAGGATGTTACCCTGGCGGGAAAGCTCCTCAAGGAGGCCGGACACTCTGGCCCTACGCAGCAAACCAGTCGGGCAAGAATGCCCGACCTACTTTTATACGGCGTTCCCGGCGGTCGGCCGCAACCATTGGTATGGCTGGTGGGTGATCCCTCGGCGCTCGAACGCCCCGCACAACGACAGGGACCAGGGAACATGCCTTCGAAAGCACGCTGGCCGCGGATCGGCCGACCTTACGTGATCGTGAGCCTGATGCTGCTGGCCGGCCTGGCTGGCGTGGCGATCGGTCAGGCGACCGCAACCCGGGAACCCCGGAGGCAGCCGGCGAGCGACCCGCTGGTGACGCTCAACAACGCCTTCCGCTCGGTCTATCACCACACCATGCAGAAGACCCTGGAGCACGGCGGCCCGGTGATCCTGGCCGTCGGCGACAACCTGGTCCTGCGGCGGGGCAGCTCGCGGCAGGAGGTGCACTACACACCGCTGCTCTATCATCTTGTCAAGGACCTCGCGCACACGCCGCTGGCGCTCGACGCCCTGCTGATCCCGCACGAGGATGCCGAGGTGCTCGCCGAGGCCGTGCTGGCCGAGCTGCGCGAGCTGCGGCGATTGATCGACGCGGCGGAGCCCGCGCTCGCCGGCCACGGCCTGGACGCCGAGCAGGTCGACCGGGGTCGTCGGATCTACGCCGGCTGCCGGGAGTTCATCGACTCGGTCCTCCAGGCGAGGCGGTGCCCGCGCGGGGTGCGGGTCGCGTTCGCGAGGCGGATGCACCCGGCGGTCATGAGGAACGTCGGTGATGCCGCCCGCGCCGAGATCGACGCCCTGCACGCCCGCGTCACGGCCTGGCGCAAGGAGCTGACGCCAGAAGAGTGGAAGTCACTCCGGGTCGTCATCCTGGGCTCGGCGCCGCCCAGGAATCAGAGCCTCACGGTCCAGTACTTCGCCCGTCTGCTCGGCGAGCCCGGCGAAGGGCCGAGGATCATCTATGCCGAGTCGGTTCGCGATGAGGAGCAGGCACGCGACATCCTGGCCCGGCACGAGGTCGACACCGTGATTGGCGCCGACTTCTTCAACGACCCGACGCGGATGCACCGCGACGTCCTCTGCGACGCGGCCCGCGACTACCTCCGGCTGCTCATCGATCGGCCGTGAACGGCAATAGCTCGTCAACGCCTCCCGGCTCGCGCACGGGCTTGCGGCGGCCGACCGGCGGCAGGGCATAGGTCTGGGCCGCCGCGATCGCCAGGAGCCCCAGCAGGATCCAGAGGACCAGCATCATCCCGCGGCGATCGCCGATGGCGCCGAGGATCGGCGCGCACATGCCACCGACGCTCACCGCCAGGCCGAGCGTCATCCCCGAGGCCAGACCGACGCGATTGGGCAGGTACTCCTGGCCCATCACCACCAGCACGCTCGTCGGCAAAAACAAAAAGATCGCCAGCGGCACCAGCGCCGCGCTGGCGAGGTCGGGCTGCGGGATCATCAAAAACGCGGCGAGTAAAACGGCGCCGCCGGTGAACCCGACGCGCATCACCCGTCGCCGGCCGAACCGGTCGGCCAGCCAGCCGCCCAGCAGCGTGCCGACGATGCTGGTGCCCAGGAAGACGACGAGCGCCTTGCTGGCCTGGGTATCCGTCTGGTGCCATCGGCCGATGAAGTAAAGAGCCAGGAAGGTGTTGAGCCCGTAGAAGACGATCGATCGCAGCACCGTGGCGACGCTCAGGATGCCGAACGCCTGCCAGTCGTCGTGCCCCTCAGGCGCGGGTCGGGTGGACGGGTGCGGGTGCGAGTTCTTGGACGACTCGGCCCGACGGCCGAGGATCGCGGCCAGCCCGACCCGGCCGACGAAGAGCCCGGCGATGATGATGGTGGGATAGATCAGCACCAGCAGCCCGGGCGTACCGCGCAGGTTCATCAGCACGAGCGTGATCGCCGGCGCCAGGGCGAACCCGGTGCCGCCGCCGATCGAGAAGAAGCTCATGCCGGTCGTGCGCTGATCGCCGCTGGCGAGGTTGACCCGCCGGGCCGCCTCGGGATGAAAGGCCGCCACGCCGAGACCCGATAGCCCGAACGCCATGAGGACCGCCGCATAGCTGCTCGCCTGTGCGCCCAGCGCCAGTGAGAGGCCAGCCAGCAGCAGGCTCGCCGGCAGCAGCCAGGCCATCGCCAGCCGGTCGGCGAGTTGGCCGAAGATCGGCTGGACCACCGACGAGGTCGCGCTGATGGCAAACACCAGACCGGCCGCCTCGGCCCGCGAGAACCCCCGCCGCATCACCAGAAACGGCGCCAGCGCCGGGACGATCCCCTGGCACAGGTCAATCAGGAAATGGCCCACCGACAGCAGGGCGATGGCCCGCCGGTTCATCCGCGCCTCCCTTGCGTTTCGCCTGTTCGTTCCGCCGCTGGCTATGGCGGCGGCATCAGATTCGCCATGATGTAGGATTGGCGGATTCTGGTCAAAGTCAATGGACCGACCGACCGACCGAGCAAGCAAGCAAGCGATCGATCGGGAGAGTCGCGGGCAAACCATGTGCCTGGTCTTCATCGGCTGGCGGATCGAGGGCTGTCCCCCGGTGCGGATCGGGGCCAACCGCGAGGAATGGCGCACGCGGCCCATGACCTCGCCGGTCTGCCGCCGCGCGGGTACGCATACGGGAAGATTCACCGGAGCCGGAGCCGGGTCGCTCCGCTGCCTGCTGGCCGGGGCGGACTTCGGCCCGGACGGCTCGTTCCCGACGGCCGGAACCTGGCTGGGGGTCAACGAGGCGGGCCTGGCGGTGGCCGTCACCAACCGCCACGACGGCGTGTTACCCTCGCCCGAGCAGACCCGCTCGAAGGGTCTCCTGGCCGTCCACCTTTTGGCCTGCCGGCGGGCTGAGGACGCCGCCCGGCTGGCTCGCGATGAACTGGACTCGGGAGGATTCGGCGGCTGCAACTACTTGCTCGCCGACCGCGAGGCCGCCGTGGTGGTCCAGGCTCCCGGTTCCGAGCAGGTCAAGGTCGTCTCGCTCGAGCCCGGCGTCCACGCCATGACCAACCTGGATCTCGACGATCCGGAGGACTCGAGGATCGGGCTCGTTCGCTCGTGGTTCGACCCGCGCGACTTTCCCGAGTCCGCCGCGCGGATTTGCCGCGACGACCGCATCATCGTGGATGAACCCGCACGCGGCACGATCGCCTCGAGCCTGATCTCCATCGGCGATTCGATCACCTTCGACCATGTTTACGGTGATCCGCGAGTCCATGATTACGTCCGATACCGCTGGCCCGATGAGGGGACCCATTGACGTGAAGACCAAGGCCGAGATCGTGAAGGACTGGCTGCCGCGTTATACCGGCCGTCCGCTGGACGCGTTCGGCAAGTACATCCTTCTGAGCAACTTCCACAACTACGTCGATCTGTTCGCCGAACGGTTCGGGGTCGAGGTGATGGGCCGGTCGCACCCGATGCTGTCGGCGACGGCCGAGGACATCACCATCCTGAACTTCGGCATGGGCAGCGCGATGGCGGCCACGGTGATGGACCTGCTCGCGGCGATCGAGCCCAAGGCGGTGCTGTTCCTGGGCAAGTGCGGCGGACTGAAGAAGACCCGGGTGGGCGACTACATCCTGCCGATCGCGGCGATCCGCGGCGAGGGGACCAGCAACGACTACATGCCGCCGGAGATCCCCGCGCTGCCGTCGTTCCGCCTGCAAAAGGCGGTGTCGGCGATGATCGTCAAGCACGGTCTGGACTATGACACCGGCACGGTCTACACCACGAACCGCCGGGTGTGGGAGCACGACGAGCCGTTCCGCGAATACCTCAAGAAGATCCGGGCACTCGGGATCGACATGGAAACCGCGACGATCTTCATCGTCGGGTTCGTCAACCACATCCCCAAGGGCGCGCTGCTCCTGGTCTCCGACAGCCCGATGACGCCCGAGGGGGTCAAAACCAGCCGAAGCGACCGCTCAGTCACCGAGAAATACGTCCGCCAGCACCTGGCGATCGGCATCGACTCGCTGATCGAGCTCCGCGACTCAGGGGAGTCGGTCATGCATCTGAGGTTTGAGTAGAATATCACCCCGGCAAGGAAGATCCTCAAGTCGGTCAGGCTCTCAGCCTGACAGTGAAGGCGTGTCAGGCTGAGAGCCTGACCGACTTTTCTGCCGGCGTAATACAACGGCCGACCGACGCGTGGGATCGGGCTGCAGAGTCGATCATGGCCAAACGAGTTATCCTTGATTTCGTCACAGCCCCTGGAGATCGCGTGATCCTGACGCGAGATCCTGCGATACAAGCATCCTACCCTCGCCGGTCACAAGGGTCACCTCTGCGCCGTGGTCGGAGGAGACGATCCAGCGCAACGATTCATCATAACGGCCTATTTCACCGTGAACGTGAAGGCGGGAACTGAACTATGGAAAAGGTGAGAGTCTACTTCGACCGGGCCGGCAATACGCTGACGGTCTGGTTCGACAATCCGCGCAAGGAGTCGATCTGCGAAGAGATCGACGATGACGTTGTGCTGATCCGTGATGCCGAGGGACGCTTGATCGGGTTCGAGCGGCTAAACTACCTGACTCCCGACCAGCAGGATCGGCGAGTGCACGTCCCTGTGGAGGTCCACCTCATCGGGGAATCGTCGTGAAGTGATGGTTCGACCACCCGCTGAGCCTCCGGCCAGGACATCCAGCACCACACGAGTAAGAACATGACGCATCTCCACCGTCGCCGCCACGCCGGCCTGAAGGTCATCGGCGTCCTCAAGCTGATCAGCGGCATGATGGCGCTGGCGGTCGGGCTCGGAGTCTTCCGCTACCTCGACCACGATCCCAGGCCCCGGGTCGAGCGAGCTGTCAGCCACCTGGGGCTCGACTCGCACAACCGAGTCATCCACGAGGTCGTCGGCCGGATCACCGGAATTGATCGGGCGCACCTCCGCGCGATCGAGTTCGGCACGTTCTTCTACGCCGTGCTCCACTCGGTCGAGGGCCTCGGGCTGATCCTCGGCTATCCCTGGGCCGAGTACCTCGTGATCGTCGCTACTGGCTCACTCGTGCCGTTCGAGATCTACGAGATGACGAGGAAGTTCAGCGCGATTCGGGTCGGGCTCTTCCTCGCGAACGTCGCGATCGTGGTCTACCTCGCCTGGATGCTGACGAGGCAGCATCGGGAGCGATCGGCCGAGGGCGAGTGAGATGCCGGCTTCGGTCTTGTCTCCGGTCGGGCGCACCGGCTCCAATAGGTTTTCGACCCGCCGACCTTCATCCCCCGCGAGGACATCCCGTGACCCCCGAATCCTCCCCGCCCGATGCCAGCGTGGTGCTCGACCTGCTCGAAGCCTACCGGCGCTCGAAGGTGATGTTCGCCGCCGTCTCGCTGGGGATCTTCGACACCCTGGAAGACAGCCCGCGCACCGCGGACGAGTTGGCCCAGGCCCTCACGCTGCACCCGGACGCACTCGCGCGCCTGCTCGACACCTGCGTCGGCCTGAAGCTACTCGACCGCCAGGGCGATCGCTACACGAACACCCCAGCCGCCTCGGCGTACCTGTGCAAGGGTAGCCCGTCGCGAATGACGGGCTACATCAACTATTCGAACACCGCGCTCTGGAAGCTCTGGGCCAACCTCGAGGGCGCGATCCTCGAGGGAACGCACCGCTGGAAGGAGACGTTCGGCTGGGACGGCCCGATCTTCTCGAGCTTCTTCCACACCGAGGACGACAAGCGCGAGTTCCTGATGGGGATGCACGGCTACGGCCTGATGAGCTCGCCGCGGGTCGTGACCGCGTTCGACCTGGGCCGGTTCCGGCGGCTCGTCGACCTGGGCGGCGCAACCGGCCACCTGGCGATTGCGGCCCGTTTATCGCGCTCGGCAAGATTCGATCGGCGCGGCGACTTCACGCTTAAAGAGGCTTCTCGCGCGAATTCGAGCGTTCCGGATCATCAAGCCGCGGCCTTGCGGCGACGACCCGATTTTGTGGAAAGAGCTGTTTTTCAGCCGCGCGAGCGTCACCTCGAAGATCTTGGGAACAATCATTCTAGGTCCGGTTATCGTCTATTTAGTCGGCTTCACGATTTTCAAAGCGTCGGAAGCTTTGTTTCACGGAACGGACGCCGCGAAAGGATTCCAGATCGGCCGCCTTTATC
>JAKAUH010000465.1 GCA_021818605.1 Planctomycetota bacterium | reverse complement strand
TGCAGGAGAAGAATCGCCCGATGGTCACGTTCGACCCGCCGGTCGAGCCGATCGCACCGGTTTTCAGCTCGGCGAAGGGGTCGAACACGCCGCCCGCGGCACGCTTCAAGCTGCTGAGCCTCAACAGGGCCGCCCGCGCCTGCTCGGGCGTGATGAGAGCCGGCTCCATCGGGGTTGGATTCCCCAAGAATACGACGGCAGCCGCGACGGCCAGCAGGACCAGCGACGCGCCGACGATCGAAGACCGTGGCATCTGTCCCTCCTGCGGGATAGGGAGCCTTGCGATGACATACCACCAAACGCCCGGTAGGTTCACCGGCCCGCCGCGGGCGGGTCTGCCGCATCGCCCCGTCAGCTCCCTTGGGATTCGAGGACTTGCACCGCCTCCGCCTGCCCCGTCCGACGTGCCGTGTCCGCCGGACGCTCGCCTCGGTAGTTGAGCAGGCGACGGTCCGCCCCGTGGGCCAGCAACACGCGGATGGCCTCGACGTGTCCGGCGAACGCCGCGCTGTGGAGCGGTGCATAGCCCTGGGGCTGCGTCTGAGCGTTCACATCCGCACCGGCCTCGAGCAAAACCTCGCACGCCGCCGCATGGCCGAGCATCGCCGCCGAGTGCAGCGGCGTGAATTCGTTCATCCGCGGGGCCCGCGGATCGGCCGAGACGGGCGGGGCCAGGAGATACTTCACGGCCTCGACGATACCCGAGGCGGCCGCCCAGTGCAGGGCCGTCAACTCCGCGGGATCGCCGTCGAGGCGGACCGCCGGACCGCCGTGGTCGGCGACCAGCCGTGTCAATGTCGCCACGTCCCCGACCCGAGCCGCCGCCTGGACCGCACCCGTGATGTCGTCAGCCACGCCTGTCCCTCCGCTCCCAAACGCCCCGATTCACCGGCCCGCCGCAGGCGGGTCCGCCGCATCGCCCCGTCCGACGGCCCGCCCGTTCCTCCGGAACCGCCAGTATGCGAGACCACCCCACGCCCCGACCACGGCGCCCAGTGGGACCGTGATCCACTGACTGTCGTGAATGCCCGAGAGGAACCGATGCCAGTCAACAACAAGATCCGGGCTGAAGCCGTACCTCAACCGCGATGCGACCATCGCACCAACATATCCGAGGAACGCCCCGATGATCGCGGCCTCCACCACAAATCGGGCGGCCCGGGGCAGGCACCCGCACACCAGGCCGACCGACACGCAGCCGACGCCGAACGCGACCGATGCCGCGGAGGGGAGTTGGCCCAGCCCCACCTTCTTGCCAGGAAGAGGCGGGATCTCCATCACCGCCGCCTCATGGACTCCGGCGATGACCCAGGCCAGCAGAACGCCGCACAAGGCGCCGAACGTGAGCCGATCGCCCCACGGCTCCGCCGCGCCGCCTCGAGGATCGCTGCCCGCTTTCATCCGCGGCCTCCGGATTCCGCCGTCGAACGTCATGGATCAACGGCCCGCCGCGGGCGAGTCCGCCCCATCGCCTCGTTCGGCGTCCTGGACCCTTCCCTGCGATTTTATGAGCCAGTCGATGTTGTCGTCCAGCATGCTGCCATCCGTCGTCGGTCAGGCTTTTTGCCTGACACCGGCCGGACCCGACCGACCGCCTGGCCGACCGCGTCAGGCTGAAAAGCCTAACCGACGACGGCGTCCGCGGCTTTCGGGACAGGCTCTCGGCCGAGAAGCCAGCGCTCGCCGGCTGAGTCTCGTGTGGACCTCGCCAGCCATCTGCGCGAAACCGTCAGCCGCGGGGATCGATGCCGCCAATCGCCTGGATATCGCGTCCCGCCGCAATCACTCGTCTCGCGCGCAAACGCGCCTCGACTGCCTCCAGCACGCGAGCTGTCCACTCGAGGTCATCGGGAGAGACCAGCAGGACGTCAAAGCCGTGGCGGCGCCCCTCTTCCGCCACCCCTTCCGAGTCGTCGATGTGCAGGTCGATCCCGAAGGCCGACGGCAACTTCGACGGGCCCCTCCGCCCGACGGCACGCTCGTGCCGGTCCTGATTCACCACGCCGGACAACCTGACACCAAAGGCGCCGAACCAGCCCCGCAGGTAGCGGGGCGATCGGTACGACGTGGTGTAGATCCACAACTCGTGGCGACCGGCGGAAAGCTCTCGCATCAAGGCGCGTGTCCCATCGCGGATCGCCTCGACATAGCGCCATCGCCGCCACCAGGACACGAACTGTTCCGACGGAACGCCGGCGCAGCAAACGAGGGTGTCATCGACGTCGAACGAGATCCGCATCGGTGATCCTCCGCGGACCGCCGCAATCGATCCGTTTCTCGCCACAGGCAGGCCGATTCGCTGCATCGTCCCGTCAGGGGGACCATCCCAACGCCGAGGCGAGTAGTATCAGGAAGAAGATGACCAGGGCGATGACCAGTGCCGCCACGATATAGATCCACGCCACGGCCAGTGCGCCGACCGCGATCGCGCTACCGGCCAACCGTGAGTCCTCGCGGCGGATCCAGCCGGCCGTGCCCGAGAGCGAGCCAACGAACCCGAGCGACGTCGCGGCGATCGAGAGATACAACAGCCAGAGCCGCTCGGGCGGTTGAGGCCGCGGGGGCGGCTCGTCCCTCGGCGCCGCCGCTTTGCCGCGGGCCCTGGCGACCATCCGGTCCACGAATTTCGCCCCGGCTCCAGCCAGGGTCTCGGAGAGCTTCCTTCGCGGCACGGGAGACGGTTTGAGAAGCTCCGTGATAACGGGCCGCGAGACTGCCAGCGTGAGGCCGACCATGGCGAGCGCCAGTCCGCACAGGCCAAGCCCGTACCGAGTGCGGCGCTCGGGGGCAACGCTCTCGGCCGCGGCGGAAGAAATGTCGAGTCCCACGTGAACCTCCTTGTCGGCCTGACAAGCCAGCGCAGCGGCGCCGCAGGGTCGGTTCATTGCAGCCCGATGTTACTGTGCGTTGCAGGAATCATTCAAGTTCCTCGCCGCCCTCGAACCCCCGTAGCGTCCAGATTCGAAACAGTGCTGATTCCGTTACTTTTGCAATACTCAGTCGGCCGAGATCCGCCCACATCGCCCGTCTCTCCGCACGGCATGCGAACGTCTCCTTCAGCATCCCGCTTCATTCCCTTCGGGCCGTGCGGCGGCGCGCGTGAACCCTCCGATTTCCTACAGCAGGTCCGCTCCGATCTCGTCCAGGCCGCCGGGCTTCTCGTCGGCGAAGTGGCCCGCAAGGCGGGCGCGGCAGGCGTCGATCTGCTTCCGGACGTCCGGCCGCTTGTCGACGGGGATCGTCCCCCGCCCGTACAGGACCTCGGCACGCCGGAGCTGATCCCAGGCGCGATCGAACAAACCCAGCTCGATGAGACCCTGACAGTAGGCGCAGACCTCGGCGAGCCTCCGCGCCGGCTTCGCGCCCGACGGCTTGAACTCCGAGAAGGCGAGTTCCGGCCGACCCAGTTTAAAGAGCGCCAGCGCCTTCCTGCGGCGGTTCTCGGGATGGAGGTGATTTCGGTCCTCGATGTCGAGCGACACCTGGAGCGCCTCGGACCATCGCTCCAGGGCCATCAGGGCGTTGGCCAGGGCGTTCCACCGCGCGATGGTCGGGCCGCGGGCGCCGATCGCCTCCCGCAGCACCTGGACCGCGTCATCAGCCTGCCCGGCCCTCATCAACTCCTCCGCCCGAGACACGGCGGGGTCCGCGAGCCATCGGGCCAGCCAGACCCCGATCCAGATCGCCATGCAGCCGAGGCCAACAAGGCCCGACCAGAACAGCCACCATAGATTCATACGGACCACCTGCGAGAAGGTCGGACGTGGCGTCAGATACTCCTGGGCCTCGGGCGGCGCGATGAGCCGCATCAACGTCACAGCGCCAGCCCACCCGACCAGCGGCAGGAAGGCCCAGAGTAAACCGGCCGTCGCCATCAGGGCGGGGTTGATCGGCCGCGGGGACGACGGCGAGCGACGGGCTGGCAACCGGCCGGTGCTTTTCTCCCGCCGTCTGCGCTCCAGCTCGCGCCGGCGGACCAGCCACAGACCCGCGATGAACGCGGCGTACACGAGAAAAAGGACCGTGAATCCCAGGGCGTCTCGGCCGCTCATCGCAGGACCTCCCACCAACCGGGCTGTTACAAAAGGCTCGACACTGTGAACCGACCGCTGGCGGCCGGGTCCGCCGGAATGCCTCGCCTGACGAGGCAGACGACTCAGTAGGCCCCTCGCCCCGGAACCATCCCATCCTCGTCTGGACACTTACCGAAAGCGGAACCCAGTTCATTATCGTTGCGGCAGACAGCCGCAAGGCTCCAGAGATGAATCGTGTCCCCGGCGTCCGTGCGGGACTCCAGGAGTTCGGCAAACTCCTCGTAGCCTTTGAACACCATTTGATCGGGCGAACGGGCGCGCCGATAAAACCAGTGCTCGACGATGATCGGCCCCTCGTCCTCCAGGCACCGGCGGATGGCCTCAAGGCGATCGGCGGAAGATCTTGTACCCGATACGGCGGGTGCCTACGATCCCGACGCGCAAGCGAGTGGATTCCCGGGCCGACCCTCCCATTCACTCGCTTGCGCGTCGGGATCGTCGCGGCAAATAACAACTCTTGTCAC
>JAKAUH010000693.1 GCA_021818605.1 Planctomycetota bacterium | reverse complement strand
TCACCCCGGCAAGGAAGATCCTCAAGTCGGTCAGGCTCTCAGCCTGACAATGAAGGCGTGTCAGGCTGAGAGCCTGACCGACTTTTCTGCCGGCGTAATTTGCTGCTCCGCTCTCTGCTCTCCGCCCCTTTTCGACGATTCTTTCACATCCTCTGAGCAACCCGGCGCGGGGCAACCGATACCACCGGCCAGATTGATGTTCGCGGAACAGCCGACCAGTCGAAAGGAGGCCCTCGCGGAAAACTTCAGAAAAAAATTGGAAGGTTTTTAATCAATGATCCGCGTGAGAGCGAAAAACCCGACGGATTCCGGCGTTTCCAAAGGCAAACGCCTCGCGACGTCTCCGCTCTTCCGCTGGATTTCTAGCCCAGTCGTGGATCGTTGTTTTTAATCGTTGCCTTTTCCATGGTTACGACCGAACATCGCCTTCTTTTCGTGGAGAGGCCGTACAGCTTTTGCGAACCTGATACATCCTGTAAGTGGAGGAAGAAGAAAAGTCGGGGTACAAGGGGGCCCTGGGGGCCGAATGGCTGGTTTACATCCATGCAGACACGCGGGTTCGGTTTATCGAAAGTGGGATGCCCGTCGCTGCTGACGGTTCCCTCCTGATGCGATCTGCGGTATGAGAAGAGGCAAGCCCGGACGGGGTTGCCGGGTGCTGGACGCCGGTTGGAAGCAGGAGGGACGGCCATGAGATGGCGATGGCTGGTGGTGTGCGCGTGCGCTGCGATTGCGGGGGGCGGAGTGGCGGGCGTGCCGAAGGCCCGCGCCGAGATTCAGGCAGGGGCGGCGGTGCGGACCATCACGCCGGTGAAGCTCCTGCCGATCTCGGGTGGGATGGGGGCTCCGAAGCCGTCGCGGGAGAAGCGAGGCGAGCTGACGGCGCGGGCGCTGGTGGTGCGCAACGGGGACGTGACGGTCGCGGTGGTGTCGCTGGACCTGCTGGGGTTCCCGTCGGTCCTGTGCGACCGGGTGCGGGCGCGGGTGCCGCGGATTCCGGCGGAGAACATCCTGATCGGCTCGACGCATACGCATAGCGCGCCAGATTGCTACGCCTTTCCCGACGGCCAGGGCGGCCACACCGGCGACCTGGAGTACATGGATTTCGTCTGCACCCGCGCCGCCGAGGCGATCAACACGGCGATCGACGGCCTGGCGCCGGCGTGGATCAAGGTCGGCAGTGGCGAGGCGCGGGGCAAGATCGCGTACAACTACTATGCTCCCGACCTCTACGACCGGCGGATGGGCGTCATCCAGGCGATCACGCCGGAGGGCAAGACGATTGCCACACTGGTGAATTACGCGATCCATCCCGAGGTGCTGGGTAACAGCCTGGGGATCATGAGCCCGGATCTGGTGGGTCCGCTTTGCGCGCGGATCGAGTCACGAGCCGGCGGAGTTGCTCTCTTCATGAATAGCGCGCAGGGCGGCATGGTCACGGCCGACAACCGCGACCTGAGCCGGCCGCGCGACCCCCTGCGCGGTTACTGGGCTGACGCCAATACCTGGGAGGAATGCCTGCGGATCGGCCACCTGATGGCCGACGAGGCGCTGCGGATCGTCAAGGATGCGCCGGTCCAGAAGAATCCGGCGCTCTCGTGCCAGGTGACGATGGTGCGATTCCCGGTCGAGTCCGACGGGATGTGGGCCGTGGTCGTGCATTCGCCGCTGAAGTACCCGCATGGCGACGATCGCTCGGTCCGGACGCGGATCAACCTGGTGAATCTCGGCGATGCGCAGATCCTGACGATCCCGGGCGAGGCGCTGCCGAACATCGGCTTCTACCTCAAGCGAAAGATGCGAGGCCGGCACAACTTCCTCTTCGGCCTGACGAACGACGCGTTCGGCTACATCCTGACGAAGGTCGACTTCGCCAGCTTCCCGCGCTACGAGTACATCTCGCGGACGTCGCTCGGCGAGATGACCGGCGAGATCCTGATCGAGCAGGCCCTGGGGCTGGTCGACCGATCGCCGGCGTTCGAGCATTGAACCTGGTGTCGGCGATTGAGTGTCCCAGGCCGTCTGTTCAGTGTCCGACCGTGCGGTCGAGCTGCCGGGCATACTTCCGCTGAAGGATCGCGGTGGGGATCGGGCCGCGCGTGGCCGCGACGAGAGCATGCCGTGGACGTCCAGTTCGTTCTCGGTGCCAACGAGGACCTCGCCGCCGGCCACCGCCGCGACGGCAGGGGTTTGGTCTACGCGAACGGAAGACTCTTCCTGACAGGCGCAATCGGAATCGGAGGATTCCGTGTTTCGGTCCGCATCTCCGGTTTGACCGGGCCGCGGGCCGACAAGAAGAGATGGTTCTGGAGGTCAGCGGCCCGCGGAGGATCCGGGGGCCGGCTGGCGATCACCAGGCCGTCGGGAGTGCCTTTTCCTCCCAGGAGGTAAATGTATGCGGAACAGTCGAGGTTTGCGGGCCGCCGCCGTTGGCATGCTGGCCATCGCCGTCGTGGCCCTGGGCCCCCGGCGGGGCGAGGCTGGCGCGATGGGAAGTCGCTCTTGACCCGTCCCGGCATTCATCCAGGTTTTGTTGCGCCCTCCAACCGATTGTATGCCTGACGTCGTTGGGATTGCACTGACCGCCCCAACATCCGACGACACCAATCCACGACGTCACGAACTCGGCATTGTTCCAGCGCTTCGCTGATGGTCTCGGCCGTCCAATCCGATACCATCGCGCCGAGGCTCAGGACCAGACCCGTGAACCCGCTCTTGGACTGGCCGTCCTCCAGCGCCTTGAGCTTGCCAAAGCACGACTCGACCACCTCCGTCGTCTCGGGCAGCCGCTCGCCGATTCGCGTCTTCAAGGACTCGCACCGCACGAAATGGATCAACTCCGCACGCAGCTCGCCGGCGCCCCCGGACGCCGCCGGTACGGCCGCTGCCAGATCGAACCCGGCGCCCAGATACAAGCCGCGATGCCGCACGAAGTCGAACACGCTGTCGATTACCGCCTGGTAGCCCGACCATTCCTCCAAAGCTGACCGATAGCCCTCCAGCCATCCCAACTTCTCCTGCACCCGGGCCGCAAGGGCCTCGACGAACGCCGCGTCGAGCTCGGCGGCCTTGAGCCGGACCTCGTCCTGGTAGCGGGCCTCGAGGACGCGCTCGGTCACCCGTGCCATCCGGACCCGCGCGACGCGGCGGCCGGTGAAGTCGAGCAGGTAGGTGATCACGAGGGGATAGCTGCGAGTGCCGGGCTGATTGGTCCAGCGGCCATAAGGCGTGCCACCGGCGCTCCAGAAGATGATCGGATTGCCACGAAGGCCGGCGGTGAGGGTGTCGGCCCGGGCCTGGGGGATCTCGTGGTACTTGGTGCGGAGGTCGCGGTTGAAGTGCACGAGCCGGTCGAGCGCCGCGTCGAGGTCCAGGCCGCCGGGCGGCCCGGGGTCGTCAAGCTCGTGGCGGGCGGCGTCGACATCTCCGCGAGAATGCGGTGCCGTCGGTCGGGTGAGCGCCTCGGGGAGGGTCGGCTTTCCCGAAGCACCCGACTCGACAGAACCCGGACCTTGCCGACGCGCCTCCAGCAGCGAACCGCTTTCCTCGAGAATGTATCCCTGGCCTGGCTCGAACCTTGTCGACAGCGGCTGATGAGTCGGGACGTCCTCGATGGTCCCCCGGTAGGGCCGCGGCGGATTCTTCTCCTCGGGACGCTCCTCGATCCGATTGACCCCAGGCAGGTTCAGGGTCTCGGCCGGCCCCAGCAGGATGATGTTGTCGAGGATATCCTTCTGCGCCATCGCGGGGCGACACGCGAGCAGCGCAAAGGTGAGCCCGAGCAGCCCGATCGGGATGCATTGCCGCATGTCGCCCCTCCTCGCGCGTGGAGAGCCCACGCGGCTGGCTCCGGGAATACGGGTTCCGACCGAATCCCGGCAAGGGGCGTTCCGGGCGCCCCGTTATCCTAGCATCGGTTGTGCGGGTCCGCGCGATGAGCGAAAGGCGTCGGTGGAAAACGGCTGGGGTAACCGCCGCGGAGGTCGGCTCGGCGATTCGCTGGCGATGCGCGCTATCCCGGATACCTGCGAGATGATACAGTGCTCGCTCGTAGCCTGTCCGGAGCCAGCAGCCCATGCGCGACATCCGCATCGCCGCCGCCCAGTTCGAGCATCGCGACGGCGACAAGTCTTACAACCTCGGACGTATCCGCGAGCTCACCCGCCGGGCCGTCGCCCAGGGCGCCGAGATCGTCTGCTTCCACGAGTGCAGCATCACCGCGTACACGTTCCTCCAGACGCTCGGTCGCGACGAACTGGAGGACCTGGCTGAGCCAGTGCCAGACGGACCTTCCGTTGCCGCGCTGATCGATATCGCGCGCGAGACCGATGCCGTGGTCATGGCAGGGCTGATCGAGCGCGAGCCCGACGGGCGTCTGTTCAAGAGCTACGTGGCTGTCGGTCCCGAGGGTTTCCTCACGAAGTATCACAAGCTCCACCCGTTCATCAGCCCGCACCTGACGCCGGGGCGAGGCCATCACGTCGCCGAGGTCCGCGGCGTGAAGGTTGGGTTCCTGATCTGCTACGACAACAATCTGCCGGAGAACGTGCGGGCGACGG
>JAKAUH010000399.1 GCA_021818605.1 Planctomycetota bacterium | reverse complement strand
TCGCTTGCAGGATGCCCGAAAGGAGGTCGAGGTCGTTCTCCGCCTCGTCGTCGAGGATTTCCCCGGGATCCAGGAGCAGATACCGGCCCTGCCAGCCGCGAATGTCGTTGACGAGCGCGTCAATCGCGCCCGCCGGAAGCTGCGCGCCAACCGCGGCCTCCAGGACAGGACGACGGGCCTCGAAGCGTCGGATCGCGGCTTCCCTGTCGGCCGCGAGATTCAGCTCATCCCAGGCCGACTCCATGAAGGTCGCCCGGACATGCTTGATGTCGGGCAGATCGTAGAAGAAGAACCACGAAAGCGGGATGTTCCAGCGAGAGTCGTAATAACGACCTTCCGGAAAGTCCCAGGCGTCGGGCCGATCGGCGGGAAACAGATAGGCGCGGTTCGCCATGGGCTTTCCGCTCCAACCAACGGCCAGGCTCGGCGGTCCGGCCGGTCGACTGTGATCCTGGATTCCAGCACCGGCGCCGATCCGGTGGACTGCGTCCGCCAGGCTCCCGGGCTCCGCGGATCGGCGGCGGGTGGCCGCCGGTTCCGCGGAACCTCGGGAAACCGCCGTTCAATCCCACTTGAGGATCGCGCCGGTGTCGGCGCTGGTGGCCATCTTCGCGTAGCGGGCCAGGTAGCCGGTGGTGATCCTGGGCTGCGGGGCGACCCACGCCGCGCGGCGGCGGGCGAGTTCGTCGTCCGACAGGCGGACGGCAAGCACCCCGTTGAGGATGTCGATGTCGATGATGTCGCCGTCCTGGAGCAGGCCGATCGGGCCGCCGACGGCCGCCTCGGGGCTGACGTGGCCGATCGAGGCGCCCGCGGTCCCGCCGGAGAAACGCCCGTCGGTGATCAGGGCACACTGGTCATCCAGGCCGACGCCCTTGATGGCCGTCGTCGGGGCGAGCATCTCCTGCATGCCCGGCCCGCCCCTGGGGCCCTCGTTCCGCACCACGACGACGTCGCCGGACTTGACCTTGCCGAAGACGATCCCGTTATACGCATCGACCTCGCTCTCGAAGATCACGGCCGGGCCCGAGTGACGGAGCATCTTCGGGCTCACGCCGGCCGTCTTCACGACCGCTCCATTCGGGGCGAGGTTGCCCGAGAGCATCGACAGCCCGCCGGTCTTCGAGTAGGCGTTGTCGACCGTCCGGATCACGTCGAGCGGGTTGAAGCCGTCGCCGTCGCCTCCATCGCCGTTCGACCCGTCGAACCCGCCGTTGCCATTCTCGCCGGTCTCGCCCTCGGCCTCGAGGACGGCGAGGCCCGCGGCCTGCGAGCGGGCCTCGGCGGCCACGCTGGGCACGGTCCACGCCTGGTTGCTCCGCTCGCCGCCGGGGCGGACGCGGGTCAGCAGCCGGGCCTCCGCGGCGGCGCCGGCGCCCCGGATATCGTACTCGCGGATGTTCTCGCCGAGCGTCTTGCCGCTCACCGTGGAACAGGACAGGTCGAGCAGGCCCGGGCAGCCGCGCTCGACCTCGCCGAGGATCGTGTGGATGCCGCCGGCCCGCGCGACGTCCTCGATGTGGTAACTGCTGGACGGGCTGACCTTGCAGATATTCGGCGTCTTGCGGCTCAGCTCGTCGATCCGCGCGAGCGTGAACGGGACTCCGGCCTCATGCGCGATGGCCAGGATGTGCAGCACGGTATTCGTGCTGCCGCCCATGGCCATGTCGAGGATCATGGCGTTGTCGAACGCCGACGCCGTGGCGATCTCGCGCGGCAGGAGGCCGTGGCCGGGGCCCAGGCGGGCGAAGTCGCGGGCCATCGCGACGACCCGCCGGGACGCGCGCTCGTAAAGCTCCTTGCGGTCGGCCGAGGTGGCGAGGATGGTGCCATTCCCCGGCAGTGCCATGCCGATCGCCTCGGCCAGGCAGTTCATGCTGTTGGCCGTGAACATGCCCGAGCAGCTCCCGCAGGTCGGGCAGGCGGCCTGCTCGATCTCCTCGAGCTCCTCGGCCGAGAGATGGCCGTTCTGCTTCTTCGCGCCGGCGACGAAGGCGTCGATCAGGTCGACGACCTTGCCCGAGGAGGTACGCCCGGCCTCCATCGGTCCGCCCGAGACGAAGATCGTGGGGACGTTCACGCGCATCGCGCCCATGAACATGCCGGGGACGATCTTGTCGCAGTTGGGGATGCAGATCATCGCGTCGAAGCAGTGGGCCTGGATCATCGTCTCGACGCTGTCGGCGATCAGCTCGCGCGACGGGAGCGAGTACTTCATCCCGCCGTGCCCCATGGCGATGCCGTCATCCACGCCGATCGTGTTGAACAGGAACGGCACCCCGCCGGCCGCGCGCACGCATTCCTTGACGTAGTTGCCGACCGCCTGGAGGTGGACGTGTCCTGGGATGATGTCGACATGGCTGTTGCAAATCGCGATGAACGGCTTGTCCCAGTCGGTCTCGCCGACCCCGGTGGCACGGAGCAGGCTACGGTGGGCGGCGCGGGCGTCGCCCCGCTTGATCATGTCGGAACGCATGGTGAGGCTCTCGGTACTACGGGATGCACGACGGTTCGAAAGGTCCGGTCGGTCCACTCATCCTAGCAGACGCTTTCGGGCAGGCCAAGCGGACCGGGCGATGGCGTCGCGTTCCGATTCGGTGTAAGCTTGGGATTCTCCGGTGTGGCAGTGCAGGAGCGCGTCGCCGGCAGCCAGTCCCCCGCCACCAGATTCCCCCCGGTGCGACATGAAGCGACTTCCTTCCATCGCGTGGAAACCGACCGCGGGGGCCGACTGCGAACGCCAGCGCGTCCTGCCGTTTCTGGAGCGGAGCGAGCGGCGTTTCCGCATGTTCAGGTGGGGCATCGCGGCCTCAACAGCCCTGCTGATCGTGGGGATGATCGAGTTCAGCGCGGCGGGCCGCTATCATGTCCGCATCTGGACGGACCGGGCGCACGACGCCGTCCGATATGGCCTGCTGGGCTTGCAGCAGGACCGCGAGCGGATCGAGGCCAACTGGCGGGCCCGCCGCGAGCATGGTATCGAGCAGACATATCAACGCCTGTCGAGCTTCTATCAGGAGACGGACGACGGCACGCGGGAGCTGTTCCGCGTGGCGGGGATGGATCCGGATCACGCCCTGGTCCGTTACGGCCGCGGCGATGCGGGGTTCGTGATCTCGCCGCAGGTCTTCGAGCGGGACGATCGGGGGCGTTCCTATCGCTTTCGCCCGGGAATTCGCTCGGTCTGGTTGAGGCAGATCACGCTGCACAATGGGCCGTTCGGCCTGTTCCAGGTGCTGGACACGCCGGCGCACCGGGCCGCGGCGGGCCGCGCGGGCGCGATCGTCGACGAGGGCTCGATCCAGCACACGAATTCCTGGGGCCTGCGCGGGCCGGAGCCCGACCTTTCGGCGCCGGTCCGCGGGATCGTGCTGGGCGACTCGTTCATGCAGGGCATGTTCAACAGCGACGCGGACACGCCCTCGCGGTATCTCGAGCGCCGGCTCGAGTCGACTTGGCGGGAGCCGGTCACGATCGTGAACACGGGCCACATCGGCTACTCGCCCGAGCAGTATTACTACACGCTGGAGGAATACGGCGAGCGAGTGAAGCCGCAGTTCGTGGTCGTCAGCGTCTGCCCCAACGACTTCGGCGAGGGGATGGAGGTCCTCCACGGCCGCGGCGACTGGTTTGAGGAAGCCGGGTACTGGCTCGGGGAGATCCGGCGGTGGTGCCTGGGCCACCAGGCGATCTGCCTGATGGTGCCCGTGCCGACGAACCTCCAAATCGAGGGGCTTCGCGATGATGACTGGTATCCTGGCCGGATCTGCCGGATCGTTCGGACGATCTCGGCGCGCTACTGCGACCCGCTCAACGACTTCACCGATGAATTCCTGCGGCTCCGCCGGCGCGGCGAGCGGGAAGGGCATCCCTCGCCCCGATGTGCCCTGTTCAATTACCAGATCGACGACGACCACTTCTCGCCCGTGGGCGCGGCGCTCTGGGCGAAGGTCGTGGCCCGTCGCCTGGCGCTTTTGCTCGATCCCCCGATCCCGAGTCCACGTGGGGGGAAATCCCTGGGGAACCGATGACGCACGTGGGCGTCGGCGCTCAGGGACCGGCCTTCCAGAGGAAGTGGCCGATCATCAGACCGGCCAGGAAGGCCATCGGGATCGAGGCCAGGACGAGGATCATCCAGCCAAGGACGATCGAGACCGGCAGAACGACCTCGCGGATGGAACGCGGTTCGGCGTCGAGGGCCGGTCGGATCGGCGCGGGCTCAATCGTGATCGGCGGGACGACCGCGGCCGCCGCTGGCCCCGCGGGAGTCGTCACGGCAGCGACCGGCAGCGGCGGGGGCACCTCGGTCAGGACGGAGGCGGCCGTGCTGGCCTCCTCGGTGGTGACGGACGCCCCAAGGGTTTCCGGCATCTCATCACTCGACGCGGGCCGAGGCGAAACATCATGGGCCTGAAAATCGCCGGGAAACTGGAACGGTTCCTCCGCCAGCGAGGACGGCGAGGATTCGGCGGACGGTGGAGACGGCGCCGGCTCGCGAATGATCGACGCGAAGACGTCGGCCTCGACGCGCAGGTCCTCGGGGCGGAATGCGGCGACCTCCG
>JAKAUH010000954.1 GCA_021818605.1 Planctomycetota bacterium | reverse complement strand
TGCGACTGTGCTGCGGCAACGGCCACTGTCGCACCGCGCAAACTGTCACCCTCGGCCCCCCCGTCAGGCCCCGGAACCCGACAATCCCGAATTTGGTGCTTCGAGCCCGCGTGTCAGCCTGGCGAAGTGGCATCGTGCGTACCCGAACTTGTCGCCCACCAGATAGGCAAAAAGGACAGGCACCTTTCCACTGGACCATGTCATCGCGACCGTGATAATGCGTGGATCAACGCAGTGCCTGTCCTTTCCTTGCTTCTCATGATCACCGAGGATCGCCCGCCGGCTCCCACCACCGCTCAACGGCGGCCCGTGGAACTGGAGGTATGGAGCGGCCAGCGTTGATCCGGGAGCTGACGGCGGCTGGATGCCTGCTCCATTCGGCACGGCAAGCGCGACGATATCTACCGCAATCCGGCCAACGGGCGGCAGGCACCGGTATCTCGGCGTACAGAGATCTCGGAGATCCTGTGTACGCTGATCCGCCGCCAGCTCGGCCTTGTCACGCGTCCCCCGGTAGCTCTGTCATGTTCGCACCTGCACGCGATATTGACAGAATCGACTCGGGGATGTCATGATCCTTGACTGGTATCCGATGGAATTCGGACGCGCTGTGAGCGGAGCAGCCCAGGATTTCGAGAGCGCGTTCGGGTGCGGTTCTTACGGAAGTCAGGCGAGGCCGGTCGAGACGAGGGCCTGGTGCCGCGCACCTCGGCCGCCGGAATGGCGGTACGCATCGGTCTCGCCGTGGACGACCCAAGGAATCCTCCCGATCTCGATCATCATTGGGGGCCGAATTCCCGTTCATCGATGGCCGGGGGTCGCGTTGTCGACCGTCCCGTTCGAGGAGTTTGCATCGTCCATGAATCGTTCCCGCCGCCTTTCCGCCGGTGTCTGCATGACTCTTGCGCTTGCCCTGGGAGCCGCGGTGATGGTGCTGCCCGGTTGCGAGCCTGCAAGCGAGGGCCGGCCGGCCGGCTCAATCGAGGTCAAGAACGGGCGGTCGTCGCCCGCCGACATCGAGGCCGCCAAGGCCAAGGCCAAGGCCAGGACGTCCCGTCGGCCGCACTGATTCGGATCACCCGCCCCAGCCCAGCTCTCCCCTGTCGCAGGTGCCTTGGCCGTGAGCCCACTATGTGTCCCATCTCATTACCTGTCAGGAATGTACCCATGCGTCATGTTGTGCCCCGAAGGGCTCGCCTCGGATTCACGTTGATCGAACTGCTGGTCGTCATTGCCATTATCGCCGTGCTGATCGCCCTCTTGCTGCCGGCGGTTCAGGCGGCGCGCGAGGCCGCGCGCCGGGCGCAGTGTGTGAACAACCTCAAGCAACTCGGGCTGGCCTGCGCCAATTATGAGTCAGCCAATGGCGTCTACCCTCCCGGAATGCTCTACAACGCCGGCCTGTTCGGCCCGTCGATGTTTCTGCGGATGGCTCCGTACATGGAGCAGGCCCCGGCCTACAATGCGTTCAACTTCAGCCTGTTCAGTCTGCATCCGGTCAACTACACGGTGGCTGGCATCGGCATCGCGGGCCTGAACTGTCCGAGCGATCCGTCCTACCTTCAGCCGACGCCGTTTCAGTACTCACCATCGAATAATCCCAACCAGTTCCACAATCACTACTCGGCCAACGATGGTCCGTGGTACGTCTACTCGTTCACGGCAGGCCCCGGTGGGCTCGGCCCTGACCCGGCCGCGGCCAGTCACAGCCTCGGGGTTTTTGACCAACTGGGGCAGATTCGGATCGCGTCGGTCACCGACGGCACGAGCAATACGATGATGTTCCTGGAGAACGGCAACGGTCTGTTTTCACCGTCGTCCCAGGCGGGCATGCACTACTGGAACGACGGCCAGATCTCCGACTGGCCGATCGAGGCCCGTTTTCCGCCGAACTGGGCGCGGTTCTACAGCGACCCGGCCAATGACCCGAATAACAACGCCCTGGGGAACTGGGGGCCGTACAATGCCATCAGCTTCCACCCCGGCGGTGTGAACGTCGGCTTCTGCGACGGCTCGGTCCACTTCCTCAAGAACTCGATCAACTCGTGGGCAATCCAGTCGCCGCAGATGAACGGCCTGCCCGTCGGCACCACGATGGTCAACCCGACGTACCCGTCGATCGGCACGTACGGATTGGCCCTCCTGCCTGGCACTCAAATGGGCGTCTATCAGAAGCTCGCCACCCGCGCCGGCGGTGAGATCGTCAGCTCGAGCGACTATTGATTCGGTGCGTTCCGGGTTACCCCGTCGATCGCCAGCAGACGCAGACGCAGACGCAGACTCGGGTCGAATCCGGGGCGACCTGGTGGTTCTCTACCCAGGTCCCCACGGATCCGGAAATGCCGAGCAGTGGACGCCAGTCCCAGCGAGAAACCGAGGGACACGACCGGCAAAGACACACGCAATCAACGTTGATTGCGTGTGTCTTTTTGGCCCCGAAGGATCCGGGGAAATGCTGACTCACGACGAAGGAGTGCCAGAGAGGTTCGGTCACAGTTTACCCGTCCGTTCTGGCCGGTAGAACGGGGCGAGAGAGCTCGATGAAGAGCGGTGTTTCCCCCCGACGGAGGGCCGGCGATTGTGGTAGACTGAAGCTGGTCGACGGTCCACCCACGCTGGTGGACCGCGACATCCGACCGGCCATGAAACTCGCGGGAGCGGGCGCGACGTGCGCGGGGCCACCAACCGCGTGCCCGCGCCCAGGCCCCGTGCCGAGCGAGTGATCCTCCATGTCCAGCAAGCCGTTTGTGCACCTGCACTGCCATAGCCATTACAGCCTGCTCGACGGGGCCAGCAAGATCCCCGAGCTGGTCGCGCGGGTGAAGGCGACGGGCATGACGGCGATCGCGCTGACCGATCACGGCAACCTTTACGGCGCCATCGAGTTGCTGCGCGAGGCGAAGGCTGGGGGCATCCTGCCGATCATCGGCATGGAGGCGTACGTCGCGCCGGGGCGGCGGACCGATCGCAGTCTGGGCGGCGTCTCGGGCAACGAGCACGCGTTCCACCTGACCTTGCTGGCTCGGAACGCGGCCGGGTTCCGCAACCTGATGCGGCTGTCGAGCCTGGCGTTCCTCGAAGGTTTCTACTACAGGCCGCGGATCGATCGCGAGATTCTCGAACGGCATGGCGAGGGTTTGATCTGCCTGTCGGGGTGCGCGTCGGCCGAGTTTTCCGACTTCATCCTTCACGGCAAGACCGCCGAGGCCGAGCGCCTCTGCGCCTGGTATCAGAAGGTCTTCGGCGAGGAGAACTTTTACGTCGAGATCCAGGACAACGGCGTCGCGATCCAGCGCGACTGCGCCGAGGGGGCGATCGACATTGCCCGGCGGATGGGACTGCCGCTGGTGGCGACGAGCGATGCGCACTACCTCACCCGCGACGACGCCGCCGCGCACGACGTGCTGCTGTGCATCAGCACCGGCAAGACGATCGACGATCCGACGCGCATGCGGTTCGAGACGCAGGAGTTCTACGTCCGCAGTCCCGATGAGATGTACGCCGCGATGCCCGGGAACGAGGAGGCACTCGCCACCTCGGCGCGGATCGCCGAGCTGATCGAGCCGAATTACGAGAGCTTCGGCCTGGGCAAGCGCCATTTCCCCTCGTTCCAGCCGCCGGACGAGCAGACGCCCGAGGACTACCTCCGCCGGCTCTGCGAGGAGGGCCTGCGCGACCGCTACGGCGACGCTCCCGGGCCCGAGGTGCGCCAGCGCCTTGACCACGAGCTGGCGATCATCAACCGGATGGGGTTCGCCTCGTATTTCCTGATCGTCTGGGACTTCGTGCGCTATGCCCGCGAGAGCGGCATCCCGGCTCTGGCGAGAGGCTCGGCGTGCGGGGCGATCGTCAGCTACGCGCTGCGGCTTAGCAGCGTCTGCCCGATCAAGTACGACCTGCTGTTCGAGCGGTTCCTCGACCCGAATCGTTCGGAGGCGCCCGATATCGATATCGACCTCTGCCAGGAGCGGCGGTACGAGGTCATCGAGTACGTGCGGAACAAGTACGGAGATGCGAACGTCGCGCAGATCATCACCTTTGGCACGCTCAAGGCCAAGGCGGCGATCAAGGACGTCGGCCGGGCGATGAACATCCCGCTGGCGCGGGTCGAGCAGATCAACAAGCTGATTCCCCAGCGGCTGAACATCACGATCGAGGACGCGATCAAGGAGGAGCCGGCGCTCAAGAAGCTCTCCGAGGAGGACCCCGAGATTGGCCGGCTGCTCGACTTTGCCCGACGGCTCGAGGGGATGAACCGCAACCCCGGCACGCACGCCGCGGGCGTGGTGATTGCCAACCGGCCGCTCGAGGAGCTGGTTCCGCTCCAGAAGATGCCGAACAAGGACAAGGCCCGCGAGGTCGTCACCACCCAGTGGGAGATGGGCGACATCGAGAAGGCCGGGCTCCTGAAGATGGACTTCCTCGGCCTGCGGAATCTCACCACGCTGGCCTCCGCGGTGAAGATCATCAACGCGCGGCATCCCGACGCGCCGATCGACCTCGAGCGACTGCCGGCCGGCGATCCCGACACGTTCGCGATTTTCCATAAGGGCGAGACCAAGG
>JAKAUH010000641.1 GCA_021818605.1 Planctomycetota bacterium | reverse complement strand
ACCTACGCGTCGCCTGCCCGCCGATCATCGCCCCGTGCTATTACGGCATCGACATGTCGCGCCGGAGCGAGCTTTTCGCCACGCCGTTCCTCGACGAGCCCGGCGGCGTCTCGGCCGAGGCGCAGCCGCGGATGGCGCGCGAGCTCGGGGCCGACAGCCTGCGGTATCTCCCGGTCGAGGCGATCGCTCGCTCGGTGAGCCTCTCCGCCGACCGACTCTGCCGCGCCTGCATCACCGGCCGGTATCCCACCACCACCGGCCAGGAGCTCTACCAGATCGAGGCGCCCTGCCCGCGCGACGGCGGCAATCGCCGGGCTTACGAGCTGGCCGCGGCCGCGGCGGAGCGGTAGTCAGGGCGAGTTGGCATGACGGTCCCACCAGCACTTGAATCGCCGCCCGACCCGGCATGTGCAGCCGGGTCGGGCGGGAGCTCATTTTCAATGCTCTGCTTTGGGCTCTGACGACGGCTTCGGTTTGGGCTCTGACGACGGCTTCGGTTTGGGCTCTGACGACGGCTTCGGTTTGGGCTCTGACGACGGCTTCGGTTTGGGCTCTGACGACGGCTTCTTGCCCTGGTCAGCGGCCCTGGCCGCGGGAGCCGCAGCCGCACTGTGGCCCTCGCTCGCGGCGACGGCCGTCGGGGCGTAATCGCCGCGTAGGTAGCGCGCGATCATCGTGATGTCGTTGTCGCTGACCTGATCGGTGCCGAACGGCGGCATCTTCTGCCTGTCCTCGAGGTGCCCGTAGCGATCGCTGACGCCCGGCTTGCGGACCATCCGGGCGAACCAGTCGACCGAGCCCCAGCGATAGAGGCTGGGCGCGTCGCGCTCGCCTCCCTCGGTGAAGCCCTCGATCGCGTGGCAGGTTCCGCAGTCCTTCTGGAACGGCTCGAGGCCGGGGTGCTTGTTCACTTCGGGCGTCGACAGCCACTCGTCGGTCGTCACGTCGGGCGGGATGTCGGCGAAACCGGCCATGAAGTCGGCCACGTCGTCGAGCTGCTTGTCGGTCAGCTTCGAGTTCTTCTTCCACTCGGCCATGCCGTTGCAGGCGGGGACCTTGCCGAAGTATGCGGGAGCCTGAGGGTTAGCCAGCAGGCCGCGAAGCCACTTCCGCGTGCCGAAGTCCGCCAGGTCGGGGGCGGTTTGCTCGCCCTGGCCCTTGCCGCCGAGGACGTGGCAGCCCAGGCATCGGCGCTCCAGCACGGCCTTGCCCTGCGTGAGCGGGTCGCGCTGCAAGAGGTAGCCCGCGCCGTCGGGCGGGATGCCGGTGTCGGGCAGCGCGGCCAGCTCGAGCGCCCGCTGCCGCGTCAGGTCGGCCTCGCGCCTCGCCTGCTGGAACTGCGAGTTATGCGAGTCGTCCCAGAGCGCCTGGATCGTCAACCCACCGGCCGCGGCCACCACGGCGAAGACGAACGTGCACGCCACCGCGTGCGCTACACGCCTCGGCAGGATCCGGTCCAGCAGGGGAAGCAGGGCCAGAATGGCCATCAGGGTCGAGGGGATCACGAACGTGCCGATCACCTCGCGATTGCCGGGGAAGTACTTGAGCAACTGGTAGAGCGACAGGAAGTACCACTCCGGCCGGGCCGGGTAGTCGGCGCTTCCGGGATCGGCCGGCGCATCGAGGTGCGCGCCGCCGTGGTAGATCGCCACGCCGGCGATCACCGCGATGACCAGAGCGCTGGCGACGAGGTTGCGGAACGACTGGTCGGGCCAGTACGGGGACGTCCGCAGGGCGGCGAACTCGCCCTCGGGCGGAGTCAATCCCTTCCGGCGCGACAGGTGGATGTGGATCACGGTCAGCAAGACGAAGAGCGCCGGCAGAAGCCCGACGTGCAGGACGAAGAAACGGGTCACGGTGGCGTTGCCGTACTCCGTACCGCCGACGAGCAGCTTCTGGGCATAAGGGCCGAGGATCGGCGCGCCGCCGACGATATTCGTGACGACCTTGGTCGACCAGTAGCCCTTCTGGTCCCACGGGAGCTGGTAGCCGGTGTGCCCCAGCCCGATCGTGACGATCAATAGCGCGATGCCGAACCACCAGGTGAACTCGCGCGGCCGGCGGTAGCTGCGGGTCCAGATGACCTGCACCAGGTGGAAGGCCAGCAGGCTGACCATCGCCTGGGCGCCGTAATGGTGCAGGCCCCGGATGAACCAGCCGAACCACATCTCGTGGCTGATGTAGAAGACGCTGCCCCAGGCGGTCGACGACGAGGGGCTGTAGGCGCTCATCATGGTCAGCCCGGTGAATGCCTGGGCGAGGAAGACGGTCGTGAGTACCGTCCCGGAGACATACCTCCAGCCCGCGCCGCCGGGTACGGTCCGCTCGCGAGCCCGCCGGCGCCGCTGGAGCATGCCGGTCCGGTCGTCGAGCCATTCGGCCAGTTGCTTAAGCAAGGGGAATCTTCTCCTCAGTCGCCGTGCGGAACCTCTGGTACTTGACCCGCACCTCGGGGTCTTCATCAGCGGACAGCTCGACCTCGAGCCGGTCCATGGGTCGGGGCGGCACGTGGTTGGTCGGCTGGCCCTCGAACGTGAAGGCACTCGTGTGGCAGGGGCAGAGGAAGCCCGTCTGGTCCCCCTTGATGTTGATGGCACAACCCAGGTGGGGACACTCCGACTGGAAGGCGATGACCTGCTCCTTCTGCCCCGGCTGCTGGCGGATCAGCCAGACGGAGCCCACCGGCTCGCGCGGGTAGTGGACCCAGGCATCCCGGCGCTCCTCGACGATCGCGAACGACCGGGGAACCCCGGCCTCGAGCTGGCTGAGCCGCGTTACCGAGTGGAACTCGCCCCCGCTCCCCTTGCGCTTCAGCGGTGTGAGGATGAACGCCGCTCCCGGCACGGCCAGCACCGCCGCGATCAGGGTGCCCAGCGCGGCGGTCGCCAGTGCGAGCAAGCCGCGGCGGGGCATTGCGGGCGGCGGTGGTGCAGCCCTGGACCCAGTCCTGTGAGATTCGTAGGCGTCGGTGTCGGCGGGAGGAGCGTCCATCCGTTTCATCTCCGGAGGGTCGGGTCGAGAACAGGGTCAGCCGGTCCGGCCGAACCATCTGGCGGGCGGCATCAGGCCGATTCGCCTTGCCACCTTTGCGTCGCGGCCGGGGCTGGCCGCACGCGGGTCATCCGGCGGGGAGGGAGATTGGCCCCGGGGTCTTCCGCGGGGCCCCATCTCCCGACGCGACACCTGTCAGGCGATGCGTCGGTGGGTGCAAGCCATCCCTTTCTCCCCGCGTGGCGGGCGGAGAGAAGGTGCCCGAAGGGCGGATGAGGAGCGTTGCGTCTCGGCCCGGTCTGCCATCCGGCCGAGACGCGCCCCTACCCTACTGTTATCCGCCCGGCCGTCCCGGATCAAGGGCCTGCCGGACCGCGACCACCACGCGGTCAACCACCTCGGACATCGTCCCGGGGATCGTCGCACCGGCCGCCGCCCGATGGCCGCCGCCGCCGAACTGCGCCGCTAATCGCGCGCAATCGACATCGGTGCGGGTCCGGAACGACGCCTTCACGCCGCCCCTCGCCTGCTCGATGAACAGCAGTCCGACCTCCACGCCCCGCAGGCTCACCGTGTAGTCGACCAGATCCTCGGTGTCCGGCGGGATCGCCCCGGTCCGCTTCAGATCGTCGAGGCCGACCGCCGCGTAGGCAAGGCGACCATCCAGCTCGACCTCCAGGTTCGAGAGCGCCTCGCCGATCAGCCGGAGCCGGCCCAGCGTGTTCCGCTCGAAGAGCTGCCGATAAATCGCGTCGGCCGAGGCGCCGGCGTCGATCAACTCGGCCGCCGCCCGCATCGTGCCCGCCCGCGTGTTCGAGTGCCGGAACCAGCCCGTATCCATGGCGATGGCCGTCAGCAGGCCGGTCGCCGCCTCGGGCGTGACGGTCGCCCCGAGCGAGCGGAACGCCTGGAGCACCAGCGTGCCGGTGGCCTCGGCCGTCGTGTCCTTGAGGAACACGGCTCCCAGGTCGTCCTGGCTGACGTGATGGTCGATCACGACTCGCGGCCCGCGAAATTCGCGGATGAATCCCGCCATGTCGCCGAGCTGGTTCCACGCCGAGAGGTCCAGGATCACGGCAACCTCGCGGTCGGCCAGGTCCTTGGGCCCGACGCCGTGGTTAAAGTGCCCGAATAGCTTCCCATCGGGGTCGAGGAAGTCGTAGCGCGGCGGGGTCGGGCTGGAGTTGACGACCCGGACGTCCTTCCCCTTCTGCCGGAGCAGCCCGGCCATCCCGACCTCCGAGCCCAGCGCATCGCCGTCGGGCCGGACGTGCGTCGTCACCAGAAAGCGGTCATGCGTCTCGATCAGGTCGGCCAGCGGGGTCCAGTCGTTCATCATGTGGTTCGTCATTCCGCGAGCAAAACCGGGGTCCATGCCAATCCCCAGCTTATCCGGCCTCGGAGGGGCTTGACAATCGCTGGCGAGCCTCGAGCCGCGCAACGCGAGAGCGCACCTGACAGCCGACAAGTCCTGACGCTCGGGCTTGACAATCGCTGGCGAGCCTCGAGCCGCGCAACCCTTCGCTCGTTCACCCGATCGGGTCGCGCAACAAGGAGACGGGCTGATCCTCCAGGA
>JAKAUH010000848.1 GCA_021818605.1 Planctomycetota bacterium | reverse complement strand
CCAGCGGTAGCGATACTTCTTTTGCTTGGCGCGGCCTGAACCAGGGTCATCGTCCTCTTCGTCTTCGTCGAACTCGGGGAAGAATTCACAAACAGGATGCAAGTCGGTCCAGCCGTAGGCATCCAGGACGGCGCGGTCCATCTCGGCGTGCAGCTCGCGGAGCTTGACGATCTCCGGCGATCGCTCGTCCGGGTCGTGGAAGCGGTTGTACGTCCTCGTCAGGCCCTCGTTGTTCCGGACCATCAGGTCGGCGCGGAACTCGTAATACGCCTTGCCGGCGGATTCGAGGGTTGGGTCGGTCTCGAAGCCCTTCGGGAAAGGGAAGGTCTCGAAGCAGTCGGATGAAGTGTAACGCATGTCGTCCTTCATTGACGACGCGAAGAAGCGGGCCCAGGTCTCGTGGGGGCGGGATTGGAGCAATGCAAAAGTCGCATTCGACTGGTCGGCGAATACGAAGAGCGCTTCTGAGTAGACCATCGCTCCAGGCAAAAAAGTAAACGCGGCTTGTTGGCCGATCCGCGAGATCACCAAGACCCTTTGTAAACCTGAAATCGCACTGTACAGCGGTTCGCGAGTGTGCAGGTGCTGCCACCACCACTTCTTTCCGTGTGCTCCCGGCCCGGTATCCTCCCGCAAGCGGTCACGCTCGGGCTTGACCTTTTCCTGCACAATTCGGACGAGGTCAGGCCATCGCTGCACCTCGTCGAGGCCAAGCTGCCCAAAGTTAATGGTGTATCGATGATGAGCGTGACTCGGGCTGTCGTTGACTTCCTCACCACCGATGTAGGGAAAAATCCGCTCTGCGTTCCGCTGATCCTTTTGGATCAATTCACGCATCAGCGCGAGCGGGCTGGCCGAACCCTTGAAATCGGTGTCGTCAAAGGTGAATCCCTGTCCATAGATCTTGGACCCGAGAAAGCTCTTGCCTTCGTTTGCCCTGAGTCGTGCTGGATCGTCGTGGCCGCCCGCATGAAATAGATACGCGCTTATGAACTGGACCGGCCGGTTGTCGAGTTCGTAGGGCGGATCAAACGACACTACCGGCGCCGTGCGGCCTACCGATCGCAGGGTTGTCTTCCCGGCGTGGACGACGCTCACGACGACAGCGGCCTGGCCGGGCCACTTGTACCGCCTGCGGGCGTTGTAAATCATCCCGGCATGGGTGCAGATCCACCGCAGCCCGGTCGATCGTGTATCGCCCTGGCCAATGGTGTTGGTGGCGATCAGGCCAAAGGTGCCGCCTGGACGCAGGACGTCGAACGCCCGGCGGAAGAAATGCGCGACGAGGTCAGCGTTGCCGTGGGATTCCTCGTGCATCGTCTTGAGCCAGTCGAGGTAGCTCACGCCCAGCGCTCCGCTGACCTTTGACCCTCCCATGAACGGCGGGTTGCCGACGATCGCATCGAACCCGGAATTCTCCCGCGCAAAGACCTCGGGGAACTCGATCGGCCAGTGAAACGGCATCACCGGCGTCTCGCCCGAGCGGAGACCATTCCGCGCCGATTCCAGAACCGGATAGAGCTTGAGGAAATCGGGATTGGCCAGGTGCGCGGCAAGCGTCTCGGCCAGGTCGTCGAGTCGGGCCTTGCGCTGCTTATCATTCGCACCGGCGAAGAACGCCGAGACCACGAGATCGCCGTAGAACCGCGGCCGGTCGAGAGCCTGCTCGACGAGGGCCAGCTCCTGGTCGAGCTTCAGGTACGGCTCGAAATCGCTGGCGTTCTGGATCTTCAGGCGTCCCTTGATCGCCTCGCGGATCTTGCCCTCGATGACGCCGCGCGCGAAGTCCCGCTGCTTCTCCGGCTTCCAGTGGAACCCCTCGATCTGCTCGCGCGAGAGACCGACCAGCGAATCGCCGCAGCGCAGGGCGTGATCCAGGAACGTGAAGGCGTGGTCCCTCGCCAGCGTCGCGAGCCAGAGCGAGAGCCTGGCGAGGTCGACGGCCATCGGGTTCTTATCAACCCCATACAGGCAGCGCTGGACGACGATGCGGCGGGCGAAGAGGATCTCATCCTCATCGGGCGGAATGACCGGGACCGCGTTGTGGGCGTGCCAGGCCCGGACGAGGACCTCGGCGAGCTGGCGGCAGGCCTCGACCAGGAAGGCCCCCGAGCCCATTGCGGGGTCACAGACCTTCAGATCCAGGATTTCGGCGGGAGTCGGGAATCGGGAGTGGGGAGTCGGGAGTGGGGAGTCGGGAGTGGGGAGTCGGGAGTCTGAGGTCGAATTCAGAGAGACTTGCGGCGTTGGAGACTTCTGATCAAGGCGCGGATCATCTTGCCCAGCTCGGTGGTGTCGTGAAGGAGCGGAGAGATTTGTGCCTCCGTCGCGATCTCGACTTCCCGCGAAAGGATGAGATGGGTTTCCAGTTCCTTCAGACTGCCTTGAGCGATTCGCAGGAACTGGATGTACTCCCCCGTGTTCTCCCGCCCGTTCCCCTCCGCGATGTTGGCTGGAATCGATACCGCCGCGCGCCGGATCTGGCTGGTCAGTCCGAACAGTTCCTCCCGTGGATATTTCCTCGTGAGTAGATAGCACTCCTTTGCGAGCCGCATCCCCATCTGCCACACCCGGAGATCCTGGTACGACTCGATGGGTTCCACGAGCATTCTCCCCGATTCCCGATCCTCGACTCTCGACTCCCGATTCCCGATCTCCGACTCCCAGGCGTTCCAGAATGGGACGCAGCGTCGTGCGAACGATCGGCTCGGTCAGCGAGCGCGGCGTGTAGTGCGAGCCGGACCGCCGGCGCTCGTCGCTCGGCTGGAGTACCATCGCCCCGGGCGGCACGATGCGCGGGGTGGCCTCCTTCGCCACCTTTTTCTCGAGCGCGGCGACGGCGTCCTCGGGTGTCTTCGCCTCCTTGAGGGCCGACGCGGCCTGGCCGGTGACGTCCTGGTCGGTCTGCTCCCGCAGCCACTTCGCCCGCTCGCCGGGCTTCTGGGCGAGCAATTCGTCGAGGTTGATCGCCGTGGGGGCGCCGTGGGCCTTCTTCGGCCTGATCGCGATCGACCGGCCGCGGGCGGGCTCGAGGTTGAAGCCCATCATGGTCTCATAAACCGAGCCGATCTGCTCGACGTCGAGCGTCCGGTAGCTCAGCCGCTCGCCGCCGAGGACGAGCAGGTTGTGGAGCACGCGGAAGACCACGCCGTCGGAAACAGCGGGAATCGGGAATCGGGAGTCGAGAGTCGGGAATCGGGAGTCGGGAGTCGGCCGCCCCGATTCCCGACTCCCGATTCCCGACTCCCTGTTCCTGACTCCCGACTCCCCGCGCCGACGGCCCTCCAGGAACGGGTAGCGGTCGGGGTCGAACAGGTAGCCCTTTCGGGCCAGGAGCTTCATCTCGCCGTGGCGTCCGCCGTCGTGGATCAGGCGGAAGAGCGTCAGGAGCTGGGCCCAGGCGCCGTAGCGGTGGTCCATCGTGTCGGTGTGCCGGCCGGCGTCCTCGCGGAGCCGCTCGAACAGGCCCGTGATCGAATAATACTTCTGGTAGACCTCGCCGCCGGAGAGGAGGTCGCGATCCTCGGCGTAGAGGATAAAAACCAGCCGCATCAGGACTGTCAGGAGTCCCGCATAGACGTGGTTGGGGTCGTCGGCGAGCACGTCGCGGAGCAGTTCGCCATGGCGGCGATCGTCGGCCGACTGGAAGCCGCGGACGAGTTCATAAAGCGCGGCGAGCACCTGCTCGGCGAGCTGGGTCGAGACGAGGTTCTGGTACTTGCGGCTGTCGGCCAGGATGGCGGGGAGCCGTTCTTTGGGCCCGAGCGAGAAGAGGCGCTCCTCGCACAGCAGCATGTGGAGTGCGGCGAAGATGGGCCGGCCGGGGACCTCGCTCATGTCCTTGACGTTGAAGGTTGCGTGCCCCGAGGTCTCGCCGCGCGGGGCGTACACGAGGCGGATCTGCGTGCCGTTGAGAATCAGGCCGATGGGCACCTGCGACTCGCGCAAGAGCCGCTCGAACCGCGACTGCGGGCTGGCCTGCCAGCGATGGTCGTCGGTCTCGGCGACGGTGTCGAGCCGGGTCGCGAGCGGTAGCGACTGGACCAGCATCATCCAGGGCCGCTCTCCATTTGGCCCCGGCTGGTCCTCGCGCAGGGCAAAGGTGGGCCGGAGCGTCTCGTGATACTCGGGCAGGACGACCTCGAGCCGGTCGGGCAGGGGCCCGCCGCCGGGAGTGCCGGCCAGGTCATTCGGACGCCAGCCGAGGACATGCGTGGCGAACCGCGGGAAATCGACGATCGCCGGGACCGGGTCGTCGCGGCCCGGGACGGTCAGCTCGTCGACGCATTCGAGGAACCGCGTGTGGTCGGGGATGATGTTTTTGTTGGGGAATGCCTGCGCGGCGCCCAGCGCGGGGGGCGAGACGACGAGCCCGACCGGCTGCACGTAGCCGATCCACTCCTGGTTCACGCGGATTTCGGGGTCGTTGGCCATCGCTGATGGAACGCCTCTTCGTTAGCTGGTGCGCCTTGCGATTGGTTTGCCCACGGAAACAGGGGACAGGCACCCGGCCCTGATCCATTCGGAGCCGATTTTCGACATTTCTTGCTGAACACCACATGGGGCAGA
>JAKAUH010000381.1 GCA_021818605.1 Planctomycetota bacterium | reverse complement strand
CTTCGCTGCCTTGGCCGAGAATTAAGGACTTACGTCGAGAGCCACTACTGAACAAACGGGTTCGGCGAATCTTTACCCTTCCCGGGGGCGGAAGGTCGGCACGACTACCCTTGAAACGTGTGTAGTCTACACAATTTCGGGGGTAGCCTCAAATGCCACGGGGAACGCGAGTTCCGTCGTATCGCCTGCACAAGACGACCGGCCAGGCGATTGTCACCATCCAGGGTCGGATGTACTACCTGGGCAAGCATGGGTCGTTGGATTCACGCGCCGAGTACAACCGACTCATCGCTGAGTGGTTGGCTCAGGGGGCGGTCGCACCGCCGACCCGTTCGGCGTCGTGCTCCTCGGCAACGCCGGGCGACCTGACGGTCGTCGAGCTGATTCGGCAGTACTGGGTTCACGCCGAGGGCTATTACCGGAAGAACGGCGAGCCGACGTCGGAGGTTGACCTGATCAAGCTGGCCATGCGGCCGCTCCGTCAGCTCTACGGCGATACGGCGGCTCGAGACTTCGGCCCGCTGGCTCTCAAGGCGGTGCGGGCGAAGTTCGTCGCCGCGGGCCTGTGTCGGAGCGAGGTCAACCGCCGGACGCAGTTGATCGTCCGGATGTTCAAGTGGGCCGTCGCGAACGAGAAGGTCCCCGGCTCGGTCCATCACGGGCTCAGGGCCGTCGAGGGCTTGAAGAGGGGCCGGTGCGACGTCCGCGAGTCCCCGCCGGTCAGGCCGGTTCCCGAGGCGTTCGTGGATGCCGTGCTGCCTCACGTCTCCCGGCAGGTGGCGGCGATGATCCAGCTTCAGCGCCTGACCGGGATGCGACCCGGCGAAGTCGCGGCCATGCGGACGATGGACCTGAACACCCTGGGCTCGATCTGGGAGTATCGGCCCGAGTCGCACAAGACGGAGCATCACGGCAGGGATCGGGTCGTCTTCCTCGGCCCCCAGGCTCAGGCGATCCTGAAGCCGTGGCTCAGGACCGACCTGGCGGCCTGCCTGTTCGATCCTCGCGAGGCTGTGGCTGAGCGTGCTGTGGCTCTCAGGGCGGCTCGCAAGACGAAGGTCCAGCCGTCGCAGCGGAACCGCAAGCAGAAGCGTCCCAGGCAGCTTCCCGGGCCTCGCTACACGACGCTGAGCTACGCGCAGGCCATCGACCGGGGCTGTGACCGAGCGTTCCCGCATCCGAAGCTCGGCGGGATCCCGCAGGCCGATCTGACCGAGGACCAGCGAGACGAGTTGAAGGAGTGGCGGAAGGCTCATCGCTGGTCGCCCAACCGGCTCCGCCACAACGCCGCGACCCGGCTCCGCCGCGAGTTCGGCCTGGACGTCGCCAAGGCCGTCCTCGGTCACTCCTCGGTCGCGCCGACCCAGATCTACGCCGAGATGGACATGGAAGCCGCCGCCGCCGCCATGGCCCGGGTCGGCTAGACGGTTCAGGAAGAGCAGCCGTTGCCGGCATCCGCCGCTAAGTCCGTCGACGGACTTAGCGGCGAACTCTGGACTAGCCTGCCACCTGGAAGCGTTGCCAGGGTCGGCCGAGCAGTCCTCTGGCGTGCGTAGACTTGCAAGGACGGACAGATCACGGTTCCATCCTGTGAGGATACGCACGCCATGAGATCCGACTTCAGCGCGGCCGATACTGGGGCTTCGGACGAGTTGCTGACGTTCGCCGAGGCTGCCAGGCTTCTCCCGCGTCGCCGGGCGGGCAGGCCGGTTCACCCATCCACGGTCAGCCGATGGCGGTCGCCAGGGATCCGGCGTCGGGATGGGTCGTCCATCACGCTGCGGTGCGTCGGTCTGCCCTCGGGCTGGATGACGACGCTCGAATGGATTCGCGAGTTCGTCGAGCAGATCACCGCCGAGAAGTCCGGCCAGCCGGCGCCGGCTCCTGCCCTCCGCACGACTGCCGGCCGTCGCCGGGCCATCGAGCGGGCGAACCGCGAGCTGGACGCGATCGGCATCTGATCCTGAGCCGTTGAGTCCGTCGACGGACTCAACGGCTTCCCTGACCCGGAACCGAGAGAAAGCGAGTGATATCATGCCTGGTTTCGAGTTCAATCGATCGACGAACTCTCTCGGCGTCGGGACGCGGCGGCCGCTGCCGAACTCGGTGCCTGCCGGTGGCTGGAACAACCTGGCCGAGGATCACCCCCTGGCGATCGCGGCCAAGCAGCAGCAGGCGGGCATCCGTCAGCGGGCCCTCCAGGCTGGCGGCCCGCTGGTCGCTCCCGGCCAGGGCAACGCCATGCTGCGTCCGCCTGGCGGCTCGTTCTATTCGGGCGAATACAGGGCCATGCATCCGACCGGGGGTATCGATTCGTCGCCGGGTCATCCGGGGATGTTCGGGGACAGTGCCAGGGGGGCTCAGGCGTATCTCCAGCAGACGACGCCCTCGCTGAGTCAGCAGTCGTCCTTTCATCAGGACTGGGCGCACAACCCAGACCGGATGGCGGAGTTCAAGGCGACGCAGGAGCCGCAGTGGTTGCCCGAGCGGTTGCAGGCCGAGACCTCGGTGGCGACGCAGGGCAGGCGGTACGCGCCTGCCGGTGGCGTACTCGCTGGGAGGGGTCAGCCGATGGGCCAGGGTCTCCTCGCGGGTGTCGCGGTCCCGCGTCCGCCGGCCTTGGGGATGGTCCAGCCGTCCGCCCCGACGCTCGAACCGTTGCCGACCGGCGAGCCGTCCGGGTCGGGCCTGAACCTGCACAGTTTCTTGACCGACCATCTGGGCTCGCTGACGGCTGGAGACGGCGCGGCGGCGGGCGGCATCGAGCTGGCTGCGATGGCGGCTCTGCACGCCGCGTCGGCGCCCAAGCCTCATCCGGCTGTTGCCGGCATCGCGAATCTCCTGACGGGCCGTCCCGAGCCGGGCTCGCCGGGGGATCCGTACCGCCTCCTGGGAAACCCGGACCAGCCGGGGGCGAACACGCCTCAACTCGGGCCGGGCGTCACTCCCGAGGCGATCGCGGCTCTGCCGATGACGCGGCGGCACTACTCGAGCGCCACGCCCTGGGGGGCTCGCCTGAACATGGCCAGCCGGATGATGCCATCCGCTCCTGGCGTGGCACCTGGCTCGCCCGGTGGCAGTGGTGATCCGTTGATCGACGCCTATGAGCAGATTGCCCGGAACGCGGCCAACCCGCAACTGGCCGCCATGTACAGGGCGAAGGGCCTCGAAGTGTCGGCCGAGGCGAAGCGTCAGGCGGCAATGGACTCGGCCCAGATCGGCCACCTGGGCGCTCAGACCAATTTGGCCACCGTGGAAGCCGCCGGCATGCCCACGATGAACGCGGCCAACGTCGGCGCGGCCAACGCCCAGACGCATCGCGCGGAAGCCGAGACGAAGGCCCTCAACGATGCCAATGAGTTTGGGCGCCCGGGTGTCGTGCTGGAGCAGCTAGTCCGAGATCATGTGATCGACATGAATACCTACCGCGGCGCGATGGCCAAGATGGCAGCCGCGAAATACGGCGTCGCCACGCCGGCGCCACCTGCGGTCACTCCTCCTGCTCCCCCCTCGGCGAGTCCGCCGGCGGCCGCGCCTCCTGCGGCTGCTCCGATCGATCCGATGACTCGCCTGCTGGGCTCGGGCCACCAGCCGGGCCTGTTCCCGTCCTGGTACGACGCCATGGGTGCGACCAAGGAGCAGCGGCCGGGCGACATCGAGTCTGCCTACGATGCCCTGGTGCAGCACGGCGCGGACCTGTCGGACCCCAGGACGCCGCTCGGGCAGGCGATTCGGGACCAGTTGATGCGGGAGTATGGTCCGTCGAGCGCCGAGTCTGCCGGGCGTAACGACTGGGGCTGGATCTATTCGACGACGCCCGAGGAGCAGCTTCGTGCCAGGTTCTTCAGGGGCGAGGCGCCTCCCGCGAAACGTCCGGGGGTGGAGCCAGGGGTGCTCTGGAAGCTCTTTTGAGCAGCCAGAGCCCCAGCGGAACGCCCACCAGCACGAACGGGTTGAGGATACCGCGAAGAAAGTACCATCGCCAGTGCTCCAGGACGTCCCCTCCCGGCAGGGAGTGGAAGGTCATCACGGCAAAACCGATGTAGAAGCGGGCGACGGCCGCAGCGATCAGCAGCAGGCCGATGCGTCTGCTCCACGATGGCTTTCGCCTCGGCAGCCAGATCGCTCCCGTCTCGGGGTCAGAGGCAATCAGGTAGGACTGACAGTGCGGGCAGGTCACATGCCGCTCGGGGAAAGCGGGAATGAAGACTTGGCCGTGGCATCGAGTGCAGGTGACGTTCACGGTCTTCCCCCCAGGAGTCCACCAATGAGTTACAACGCGGCGGCGACTGTCCTGACGGGCCTGTTTCTGGCGTTCATCGCCTTCCTCGTCGGCGTCTTCGAGTCCGGCTGGCCGCTCATTCTCCTTGTCTTCCCCGCGTGGGTGATCGAGAAGCTCGACTAAATTTGATCGTCAGGACAGGACAGCGGCAACGCTCCCTTCATTATCTGGAGCAGTCATGGCCTTCAACAAGAGCAAACCGCCCGCGAAGAAGCCCGCGGGTGTAAGACACACTTCGCAGGCCCTGCCGGGCTTGTTATGATGTCAAGGCAACTTTCCTATTTTCTCTCGCTCCCTAAG
>JAKAUH010000849.1 GCA_021818605.1 Planctomycetota bacterium | reverse complement strand
CCACGAGATCCAGACCGGCCAGTTCGCCCGCGAATGGATCCTCGAGAACCGCGCCAACCGCCCGGTCTTCAACGCCACCAGGCGGCGCGAGCGCGAGCACTCCGTCGAGCAGGTCGGCAAGCGCCTCCGCGCCCTCATGCCCTGGATCAATGCCAAGGAAGCTTGAGGCTCGGTGAGCCGTGGTCAGTGGTCCGTGATCAGTCGAGCGCTTGACCTTTGCATGGGGTCCAGCGAAGGAAAAGGGGTATTGGCTCCCGGCCCGCCCGGACCACGAAAACCGCTTCCGAATCGATCTGGGCCGAGTGCCTGTCCCCTTTTTCCCTGGGCCGGGTGCCTGTCCCCTTTTTCCGTGGGCGAGCCCAGCGCCAGGCGCTCTCGTCAGTTGGGCGGTGGGCGGCCCTCAGCGCCTCGGAGAGACGACGATGCCTGTCCGATTGCGACGTGCCGTTCTCATCGCCGCCTGGATGATCGCGGGGGCCGGGCTTCTTGCGCCCGGTCCCCTGGCCGCCCAGGAGGCCAGACCGAGCGCGCCGGGCGAGACGGCGAAGACCGCGCCGGGCGAGACGGCGAAGACCGCGCCGGGTGAGACGGCGAAGACCGCGCCGGGCGTGCCCGATGAGACGGCGAAGGCCGCCTCGGGCAAGCCGGCCGGCGCGGCCGCGCCGGGCTCGACCTCGCAGCGGCCGGGGGTTGGGCGTTCGAGCGTGCTCCAGCTCTTGATCCACGCCAACCCGATGCTCTGGCCGCTGGTCATCTGCTCGATCGTCGCGGTGGGCTACGTGCTCGAGCGGGGCATGGCACTGCGGCGCGACCGCATCATCCCGCGCGAATTCGCCGACCGGTTCCTCGAGCGGCTTGCCGGCGGCAAGCTCGACCGCGAGCGGGCGCTGGAGCTCTGCCGGGCGCACGACTCGCCCGCGGCGCGGGTCTTCGCCATGGTGGTCGGCGCCTGGGGCCAGCCAGGCCTGACCATCCGCCAGATCGTCAGCCATGACGCGGCCGGCGAGGTCGTCGAGATGAAGCGGAACCTTCGGGTTCTGAGCGCCCTGGCGACGCTCGGCCCGCTGATCGGGCTCCTCGGTACGGTCCTCGGGATCATCCAGGCGTTCGACGCCCTGGGCGGCCGCGTGGGGCCGTCGCGGGGCGAGATCCTGGCTCACGGCATCAGCCTGGCGCTGGTGGCCACGGCGTTTGGCCTGGCGATCGCGATCCTCTCGGTCGCGTTCTACTACGCCTTCCTTAACCGGATCGACGTCCTGGTCCGCGAGCTGGATCAGCGCGCCCGGCAGGTCATCGAGCTGGTCGCCGCCGAGGCCCAGCGCCCCGGCTCGATCGATCGACGCCACCTGCCCCTGCCATCGGCCGAGCCCCTCCGCCAGGAGTCGCGCGTTCCCTGACGTTCCCCGACGCCGGCGGCCGTCAGAACAGCCAGGATCCCACCGCGAACAAACAGCCCCAGGCGACCGGCCAGGTCCACAGCAACCCAATCGCCACGACGTGGGTCCACGACCACTCTGGCCCCGCCGCGCCCCGCTGTTTCAGGTCGATCGCCCGGGCCAGCACGGCCGAAAAGGGCATCAACCCGAAGAGCATCGCGTCGAGCGTCTGGAAGGACGGCATCCGCGTCGCGAGCACGAACAGCCCCAGCGCCGTCCAGTAGATTCCCACGAACAGCCAGATCAGCTCGGCCCAGGTATGAGTCGGGCTGGCCGCGACCGTCGGTGACGGTCTGGTCCCCTCGGGCGGCGGGTTTGCCGATTCTCGCCATCGGCGGGCCAGCACCACGGGCCCGCTCATCGCCAGGCCCATCCAGGCGTACAGGACGGCCGAGGCCGCCAGCACCCAGAGCGGGATCGCCCGCTCCGGCCAGAACGCCCGGAATAGCGCCGCCGCCATGGCGTAGCCGACCACCATGCCCAGCACGTCCCGGATCGCCAGCCGCAGGCGAGGGTGAGCCGGCCGGGTCGTGGAAGACGCAGGGATCATGCGGGCCTCAACGTCGGATCGGATCGTCACACGGCCAGACCGGCGCCCCGTCTCGGGAACCAGTGCCCTTGCCCTCAATCAACTTAGCACGACCAGCCCGAGACCGCACTGGACCGGCCAGGTGATCGCCAGCACCAGGCCCACGCGATTCGTCCACGGCGATGCCTCGACCCGGGCCGCCTCACCGGGCGGAACAACGACCCAGGTCGACCACACGACCCCCAGCGCGATCAGGCACGCCAGGCCGAGCCCCACGACCAGCGTCGCGGCGAACAGAGGATTCTGCCTGGGCTCGGTGCCGCCCGGACCGGCCGACTCGATCACGGCCGTCAGCAGCCAGGGGATGCCCAGCATCGCCCACAGCCGGTCGCCGACCCGGGGATAGTCGCTCAGCCGCCGGGCGAATCGCCGGGCCAGGTAGAGAAAAGGCCCGGCCGAGGTCACGGCCAACCAGGCAAACGTCAGCCAGAGCATGACCCAGCCGGTGCCGGTGAGATCGCCGCGCATCACCCGCAGCACGTGGATCGACGCGATCGCCGATCCCATCACCAGCGCGGCGCCGTCAAGGACGCTGAACCCATCCCCGGTATCAATACGCTCCATGCGCGCCCGCCCTCTGACTGACCTGCCTGAAACCATCCTCGCGCCCATCCCGCGACTGTCGCAATCGACTCATTTTAGGCTTCCCAATCAAGTTTTTCCCGCCGGAATACGATGGCTCGATTTGCCGGACGGATTCCGACTGCTCTATAATGGATGAATCAGGACGCGAATCCCGATTCTGACGGCCCCAGGGTTGGTGCGGAGCCTGGCCGGCCCGGCCTGGCGAGGGCGACCGGCGGATCGGTCGCGACGCGATTTGTTCCCGACGGCCCCGCCGCTTCCGTCCCCCCGATCCAACCCCCGCCGCCGGTTGCGGCACCACCCCCCATGGGTGAGAGGATGCGATGGCACTTCCCAAGGTCGTGATCGTCGGTCGACCCAACGTCGGCAAGTCGTCGCTGTTCAACTGGCTGGCCGGACGCAGAATCGCCATCGTCGATGATATGGCTGGCGTCACCCGCGATCGCGTCGGCTCGCTTATCCAGATCGGCGACGATCTGGACCCCCGGTTCATTGAGCTGATGGACACCGGCGGCATCGGCATGGTCGACCGCGACGACCTGAGCGAAGATGTCGATCGGCAGATTGACACCGCGATGAACGAGGCCGACCTGATCCTGTTTGTCGTGGACATCCGCGACGGCGTCATGCCGCTCGATGAGGAGGTCGCGGCGCGGCTTCGCTATTTGAAGACCCCCGTCATCCTGGTGATGAACAAGGCTGATCACCCCGATTTCGACCACCGGGGCGGCGAGTTCTACAAGCTGGGCCGGGGAAAACCCGTCGCCGTCTCGACTCACCAGGACCGGAACAAGAAGCAGCTCCTGAAGCACATCGAGCAAATGCTGCCCCAGGCCGACGCCGGCCCGCCCGCCGACGCCGTGATGAAGATCGCCGTTGTCGGCCGCCCCAACACGGGCAAGTCCACCCTCATCAACACCCTGGCCCACGCCGAGCGGATGATCGTCTCCGAGCGGCCTGGCACCACGCGGGACTCGGTTGACGTCCGCTTCGAGCTCGACGGCCTGCCGTTCATCGCGATTGACACCGCCGGCGTGAAACGCAAGGCCAAGATCCGCGAGAGCCTGGACTTCTACTCGGTGCACCGCGCCGAGCGATCGATCCGCCGCGCCGACGTGGTCCTGCTGTTCCTCGACCCGACCCAGGGCATCAGCCGGCTGGACAAGCAACTGGCCGACTACATCGCTCAGCAGCACAAGCCCTGCATCTTCGCGGTCAACAAGTGGGACATCATGGTCAACGACCCGAATGACCCCTCGCACGGCCACATGAGCCGCTTCGCCAATCTGATCCAGCACGCGTTTCGCACCATGAGCTACATGCCGATCGCGTTCATCACTGCCAAGACGGGCAAGAACGTCAAGGCGATCCTGAACCTGTCGCAGTCGCTGTTCAAGCAGGCACAGAGGCGCGTCGGCACCGGCACGCTCAACCGCGTGCTGCGCGAGGCCGTCGAGGCCCACCCGCCGGCCTCCCGCGAGAACCGGACGCCGCGGATCTACTACGCCACCCAGGTGGACGTCGCGCCCCCCACGATCGTCCTGTTCGTCAATAGCACGCGGCTCTTCGACGCGACCTATCAGCGCTACCTGCTCAATGTCTTCCGCGAGAAGCTGCCGTTCCACGATGTGCCGATCAAGCTGTATCTCCGCTCGCGCAAGCAGGAGGAGCCGGGCGCCCGCTCCAGCCGCCGATCGGACGCGGGCGATACGTCCGTCGACATGGATGTCTCCGTCGACCAGCCCACCCGCGCCCACGCATCGGTCGCCAGCGACCCATCCGCCCGCTTCCTCCACCACGAGGTCAACGAGCTCCTGGCCGACCTGGACGATTGAGAGGCCGATCCGAAAGCGTCGTGAAGGCATCCCGTAGATCAGGCTGTCATCGCCCGTCCCGGAAGATTCCGAGGCCGTTTTGTTGGGTGGGCATGGCCCGCCAGTTCGAGGAGCTCGGCGACCGGGGGGCGATGCGC
>JAKAUH010000978.1 GCA_021818605.1 Planctomycetota bacterium | reverse complement strand
GACCGGCCGCGGCGGGCGGGACGGTCGGCGTGAGCGGGGCGGCCGGCGGCGTGGCGAGGACCGGCCTGGTCGGAAGGCACACCCGGCCGGCTCCGCGGGAGGCGGATGGCGGCGGGGCTGTCCCGGCGCTCCGATCCGGGGATGCAGGGCTGCGATCCGAGGACACTGGCCCGCGTCCTGGCCGACGGACGGCCCTGACCTCGTGTGTCCCGACGAGCGGCGGCACGATCGAGCTGTTCCTCGTGGCGTCGGACCGGACGGAGAGATGCGGGTGTCGCAGTTTGGGGCGTCCGGGCGAAGGTCCACCGGATGACTCGGCCGTCGTCGCGCGGATTGTGCGTCGTTCCGCCATGTCTCGGCTTTTCCCGACTCCCATGCCCCGGGCTTTCCCACCCTCGTAGGCGGTTTTCAGGGCAGGATGTCGGATACCGCGATCTCTCCGACGGCGACTCCATCGATCACCACGCGCAGCACATGGCCGGGCGCCAGCACCTCGTGCGACCGGTAGCCGGATGGACCGGGGTCCGAGTAGACCTCGACCTGGCCGTCGTCGACATCGACGATCCAGTAGACCGGGATGCCGCCAGCCGCGTAGATGTCGGCCATCGCCTGGTCCTTGTCCAGGCTCGAGACGGACACCTCGGCGACCATGGCGACATCGGACACGCCGGGATAGTGAGTCAGGTAATCTCGCCAGTCGCCGCGCACCACGGCGAGGTCGGGGCGCGGAATGCTGGTCTGCGAGGGAATCCGTACTCCCTTCTCGCTGCGGAGATGCCAGCCGGCCACGGCCAGGATGATCGCCCCCATGGCCATCCGGATCGCTTCGCAGACGGTGCCGTGTAGGGGCGATTCGGCCATACGGTTCACCACGTATCCGTCGATGAGGTGGACATCGTCCCGCTCGCCGAAGAAGCCGGAGGCGATCAGCGACTCATATTGCTCGATCGACATGCGGTAGAGCGGCCAGGGGATCCGAATCGGGGCCGCCGGTTGAGTCGGCGTCGACGCGAGGCTGGACATGGGATTCACTCCGACCGAGTGCCATCTTCCTCTGCGTGGCGGTGGTGGCCCGCAGACGAGCATGACCCGCCGATAATCCCATTGACCCACAGCCCAGCCGAGGACGTCAACACCTTCCGGCGCCCGGGCGCACGTCGCGGAGCGAGACCGGCCAGGCCGGGAGCCCGAATATTACGCCGGCAGAAAAGTAGGTCAGGCTCTCAGCCTGACACGCCTTCATTGTCAGGCTGAGAGCCTGACCTACTTGAGGATCTTCCTTGCCGGGGTGATATACCGGGACATGCCGCCCTGTTGACAGTTGACTGACCCGCGTTCGACGCGGATTCCGATCCGCCCGACTCGCCCGCTCGAACCCTCGCCGCGGCCGGCCGGAACCGGCGGACATCTTCCTCCCGACCGCCGGCAGCCTGGCCGGCGGCTCGGGCTCGCGGGGCGCTGTGGGTTGGGGAGGGAACCGAGGTGGGTGCCGTCACGCCGCCGGTCCGCGACGCCAGCCAATCCGCCCGGGATGCGCCCGCCCCGGGGCGCGACCGGTCGCGGCGGGCGAGATCGGCCGGTTCCGCGGGCGAGGGCTCTGTCCCGGCGCTCCGATCCGGGGATGCGGGGCTGCGATCCGAGGACGCTGGTCCGCGCCTCGCCCGACGACAGGCGGTATGACCGAGCGGTTCCCTGGCCGTCGAAACCGCCCGAGTCATCTCGAGCCCGGCACAAACGTGGAGCCCCGCGCTCCGGGCCGACGAGCCCGGCGGGGCCAGGGTAGAATCTTATACCGTAGGATCCCTGCGCCGCGCGCATTCTGGTGGAGGAAGAGTTTCACGCAGAAACGCGGAGAAAGCAGAGACGCAGAGAGAAGAGCTGCTGGTCGAGTTCGATTCGATCGTTCGAGCCGGGTCGGCGACGGGATTGGCGCTCGACGAGCCGCATGGCCGCATTTTCCGGTCTTCTCTGCGTCTCTGCTCTCTCTGCGTCTCTGCGTGAAATCTGGTCGGGATGCCCCGGGTTGCGGCCGTGCCGCGTTAGGAACTCGCGCACTTTGCCGCAGGAGGCGATTCCTGCTATCTTTTTCTTTTCGAATCGCATCGGCGATCCGAGCCGATGAAGGGTGCGATCCCGGTGATACCACGGGGTATCGGGAGTGAACCATGCCGTCGCCGTTTCCGGGCATGAATCCCTACTTCGAACAGGCCGCCTACTGGCTGGACTTCCATACGGAGTTCCTCTCGGCACTCCGACGGCTCCTGGCCCCGCGGATCGGGCCGAAATACATCGTCCAGTTAGAAGAGCACATGTACATCCATGACCTTCCGCCCGAACCTCGGCGACGGGTGGGGGATGCCGACCTGTCGCTGGCCCGAACGGGCCGCAAAGGGATCGCCGCGGCCGGCGTGGGGCTCATGGAGGCTCCCGCGGAGATCCGGCTTCCGGAGCAGGAGGTGGAAGAAGTCCCTTACCTGGAGGTCCGGGACCGCCTGGGCCGGGAGTTGGTGACCGTCATCGAGTTGCTGAGCCCATCGAACAAGCGGGCCGGCGAGGACCGCGAGGCCTATCTGGCGAAGCGCCGCGAGCTGCTGCGGACGCCGACTCACCTGGTGGAGATCGATCTCCTGCGCGGGTGGACGCCGATGCCTCAGGAGGGCCGCCCCGAGTGCGAGTATTCGGTGATGGTCAGCCGCGCCGAGAGGCGGCCGGCCGCGGATTTCTGGCCGATCCGGTTGCGGGATCGATTGCCGATCATCCCGATCCCGCTCCGTCCCCCGGATGATGCGGTCCCGGTCGATCTTCAGGAAGTCCTGCACCGCGCCTACGACGGCCCCGGCTACGAGCACTTCATCTACAGCGGGAGCCCGGAGCCGCCCCTCTCCTCGGACGACGCGGCGTGGGCCCGGCAGTTCCTATCAGCGGGAGCGTAAGGATCGGATCGGCGGACAGAGCCGCATTGAAGCGGGCGGGGCGGGCGGCATGAGCGGGGTGGCCGACGGTGCTGCGTGCCCCGGCCCGGTCGAAATCCACACCCGGCCGGTTCCGCACGCGGCGGACGGCGTCACCAGATCCGTGACACGCCGTACCCGTCGAGGACGCCATCGATGGAAACGACCTGCATGAGCTCGACGCGTGCCGTGGCCGCGATCAGCCGGTCGAACGGGTCCTTGTGATGCGGGGGGAGCGTGGTCAGAGGTTCGATATGCCGCGGGTCCATCGGCAGCAGTTCAAGGCGATTCCATCGGAGCTGGGCGGGAAAGAGGGCTCCGAAAGGCGCGGTCAGGGAGAGCTTGCCAGGTCGGACCTTCAGGGCGATCTCGATCAAGCTGGCCGGTGACAGCCAGCGTTCGTTACCGGGATCCAGCGGGGCCGACCTGGCCGCGGTGCTGAGCCGGGGATCGTCGGCGAGGAACCAGAGCACAGCAGCGTGTGGGTGTCGAGGAGCAGCCTCATCCTGTGTACTCTCTCAACTCGTCCAGCGGCTCCTCGAAATCGTCGTGGATCTCGATCAACCCCCCGGGCGCTGATTGCGCCTCCGCCGTCAGGTCTACCCGACGACAGGCCGCCGACTCGACGATGATCGGAGGCGAATTGATCGCGGGAAACCCCGCGAGAGGAGGAAAACCGAGGAGCCCGCCGCCGGGGTCAGACCGGCAAAGCAACACCCGGACCGTTCCCGTCAGCCCACCGGGCCGCAACGCCGTCCGGACCGCCCGGCATGAGGCCAGGCCGGAGCGAGACCGGCCGCGGCGCTCGAGTGGATCGTCGCAGGCGGGGCTGAGCGCGGAGGCTGATCCTCATCCTGGCCGATCGAACCGGCCGGGCGCGACCATGACGGCAAACACCATGGCCCGCCAGGTAGGTCGCCAGCGTGTACGAATCGCTCCGAAACTCCCAATTCGGACGTCCGGCTCCGAGATTGGCACGCTGGCTGCCGGGAAATAGGAATAGCGGAACGGTCCCGAGGAGAGGCATTGCCAGATCAAACGGAGGCAATGCCGATGAAGTGCAAGTTATGCAGCAGTGATCTCGTCTCGGCGACGGAGCGATCACGGGGCATCTGTGCGCCGTGTTTCATCCTCCACAGCGACCGGGCGGAGATGCGAACGAAGGACGATACGAGGCCTCTCGTGTCGCGAGCCGTGGACGAGCGATCCGAGCCGGGAGCCGACGGCTGCCGGGAGAAGGACGACCCGTGACGATGACTCGACGGACCGAGCCGCGGCGGGTTTCGGGCCAACGTCCACGGTACGGTCAAATCCGGTGCCTGGACCCAGCCGCCGTCGCCGAATCGACCGGCCCTGGGCGGCGGGTGCCCGACCCACGGGAGGCGGTCGGATGGCTCGACGCGTCCGCCTCGCCATCCGGCGGCGGGACCGGCTGATCCGGGCCATGTTGAGGGCGGCGGAGGCGTCTGGGAGCGCTCTGGCCGCTCGATACCAGGCGGCGCTGTCCCGGGGGATCCGGCGGCCGGGTCGGATGTCAGAGGCTCATCTGCACGGAACGGAGGCGATCCCTTCCCTGCCCCGCGCTCGAATCCGCCACCCGGACAACAACCGCAAGCGGAGGTGATCGGCCATAGCATC
>JAKAUH010000657.1 GCA_021818605.1 Planctomycetota bacterium | reverse complement strand
TGTTGACCTGAAATCGCCCGTCGCCCCGCAGGTAAACACCGGAATCGGCGTCCGGAACTGACAGATGAATCTCGCGGCCCCGGATGTCGCGAGCGTGGGTGCCATCCGGCAGGATGTAAGGGACGTGGCGGTTGACGAAGGGAGCTTCCTTGAGCCGCCAGTCCAGCCGGAGGATGTAATCTCCAAACTCGCGCTCGCTCCAGAGGGCCGTGTCGCCGGGAGCCTGGCTCATGGCGTCATAGTCGATCACGCCGCCGACGACCTTCCAGTGGCCGCCATCGCCCTTGGGCACCCTCCAGCCCGAGAGATCTTTACCGTTGAACAGCGGGACGAAGCCTTCGGAGACCGGGTCATCACCGCCGAATGCCGCCGGGGTGAAGATGAGGAAAACCCCGGTGGCACAGATCGATCGAAGCTGGACCGGATTCATGGGGATGGCCTCCGCGAGCGGGAATCGCAACGCATGAGCACTCCGGCTCAGTCGCGTCTCATGCGGAAAGCCAAACCTGCAACCTTCACGCCGGCCCGAGACAGGCGACCGCGGCGGGGAGGGATTCGGCCATATCGAAGATCTTGAGGAGGTTCATGGTTCGGAACAGATCCATGATATAGGGGCTTGCGCCGCACATGACGACCCGGCCCTGGCGGCGGTCGATCCGCCGCTTGAGCGTGACCAGAAAGCCGATCTCGGAGCTGGCAAGGTAGTTCACCTCGCTGAGATCGATGACGAAGCGGGAGTCGGGATGGGACTCGATCAGCTTGTAGAGCCAGTCGCGCTGGGTGGTTTGCCAGTCGAGTGGGCCCTCCTCGGTCGCCTCGAAGGCGACGACGAGCACGCCGTGGACCTCCTGGGTCGTGAATCTGAGCATGGCTAAGGAGTCTCCGCTTGGGCGGGACCGGGGCAACCGCCCCCTCGCACCCTCGCGAGGGACGACCGCTGCTGCTTCGAGGCTGGGGTGCAAAGAGACTGCTGGACGAGGCCTACCGGCCCCGACGAACCGGGGACTGGCTCCGAGTCTTCGAGATGCCTGTCTCCATTTCGTCAGACTTTGTTACGATGAGTCAATCGCCGATCGGGATCAGATTAGCCGGCAGGATGGGTATCCTGCTCGCCGGGGCGATTCCGGTCGTAGGGGACGATGTTCTCCCACTCGCTCGCGTCAGATCGGGCGACAACGGCCACGACCGGGTCAGTCTGGCTGAGGTTGAAGACCTCGTGCGGCACACCCGGCTCGATGTAGATGAAATCGCCCGCCTCATTCTCGACCGAGCGGCTCAGCCCGGGTCCGTACTCGTGGCGGACCCGACCCTCCAGGATATACAGCATCAGCTCGAATCCGACGTGGATATGGGCATAAGCCACGCCGCCGGGCGGAATGGTCGCAACATTCATGGACAGCCTCGACGCGCCCACGTTCTTCGCACTCAGGCCCACCCGATACCGGATGTTGTTCCAGCCCCGGCAGTTGCCGCCGCCACGGATCACCGAGATGCCGTCGCCTCCCTCGACGAAAGCCGTCAGGTCCAGCTCGGATGCGGATGGATCGAATGACGAGGGCATCAGGGCAGCTCCGGGCCATCGGCTATCGGGTCCATACGGTCCCGCTCCACTCGCGACGAGCGGCGGGTCCGTGACCATCGGGTTCTCCGAATTGTAATGATTGCCCCGGCCGGAAGCCACCATGACCCTCACGACGACCTGGCAAAAGTCAAACCCGGGTCCTCCGGCCCGTCGCCGAGCACCTTGAACTGGAAGTGATTCGGGTCCTGCCAGTTCACGTCGCCGACCATCGCGTTGTTCTGGTCCTGCGCCAGCGTAAGGATGCCGTTCACGTAGCTCGAGGCCCCCTGGAACTGGTGGTCCTGGCCCTTCTGAACAACCCGCCAGGTGAAGTGCCCGGCGTCGGGGAACGTGATCGTGATGGTGGTGTCCTGCGACGGATGCGCCGTCCAGGTGCCCACGATCGATTCCTCCTTGCCCGCGGACGCCGGTGCAGGCGTCTGCGGCTGATTCGAGGCCGGGGACGTGCTCGACGCGAGCGGCCCGATGCCAGTCGGGGCACCGGCGCCGGCACCGGCACCGGCGCCCGAGCCCGAGGAGCCTGGTTGTTCCGCCTGTTGAATCTGGCGCAGAAGCTGCGCGGACAGTTGATCCTTCGGCTGGAGGGTCGACACCGCACGGAGCTGGCTGGCCGCCTCGGGCATGTGCCCCTCGGTCAGATAGTGATAGGCCAGCACGAACCGCGCGGCGGCCGAGCTCCGGTGCTGGTCGACGTACGACTCGAGCGCCCGGAGCTGCTGGGTGTAGGCGTCGGGGCTGCCATACAGGCTGATGAGGGTCGTCCAATCCCAGCCGGGTCCCACCGAGAGCACCGCATAGAGCGCGGCGGCCGCCTCGTCGTACCGGCCCAGCGCGAAGAGTGCCAGCGCCCGGAATTCATGAAGCGTGGGGTCGTTCGGCATCTGGCGCAACGATTGGTCGGTCAGGCTCAGGGCCTGGGTGTAATCCCCCTGCCGGAACACCTCGCGGGCCTGGTCGAATGTGGAAAGCGCCTGGTTGCTCACACTCTCATCCGGCGGGGGCGCCGCGGCGTTGATCGGCTGGGCATAGTTATACACGACCGGCTGCTGGACAACCGTGGTGCCGCCATACCCTCCGCCGCCGTAGTACGGGTTGGAGTAGTTCGAATACCCCCAGTTGTAGAGCATCGGGCCGAACAACCACGAGCTGAGCCCATAGCCCATCCCCATGCCCAGACCCATTCCCAGACCCGAGCCCAGGCCCCAGCCCAGGCCGTTGTATCCGAGACCGCCGCCATAGCCGCCGCCATAGCCGCCCCAGTAGCCGAAGCCGGGATAGCCGTACCCTCCGCGCCAGCCCCAGCCGCCGGGATGATGGCCATTCCAGTAGCCGTGGACCCAGTTCCGGTGATAGCCCATGTACCGGTTGTTCCAGCCGAGGCCCGCCCGGCCGGCAAGGCGGTTCACGCCGGCGCGGTTGAACGCCCCGCGATTGACGTTCCCGACCCGCGCGCCGGGCTCGCCGAGACGCCCGAATCCCGGTCCCGCGATACCCCGGTTGCCGACGAACGCCCCGGGACGCATGGCCCCTGCCCCGGCGTCCGGCTGCGCAAAGGCCCGGGGCGTGCTGAAGGAGGGCGTCCGATTGAACGCCGGCGCCGCCGGATGATATCCGCCGGCCGGATGATATCCGCCGTGGTACGCCCCGCCGTGGAATCCGCCGCCACCGTGGAATCCGCCATGACCACCTCCGTGACCACCGCCGTGGCCGCCACCGTGGAAGGCGAGCCCGGAACCATTCAGTCCGATCACAGCCGACACCCCGAGCACCAACCCGATTCGACGCGACTTCATGGCGATCTGCCTCCGACTCGAATGCCGCCTTGTCTTATACCTCATCGTGGATGAATTCACCGAACCTGAGCGGGCGGCGGCCGGCGAACCATCAGGTACTCGACATGATCGGGGACGATCCGATCGCCCACGGTTCGCTCGACCGAGGCCCACCGGGCGGAGTGGTCATTGACGCGGGTCAGCACGTGCGTCGCGGATGCGATCCGTCCGTCGGGCAGCACGCCGGTCGATTTTATGACCCAGTCGTTATCGCCGCGACTCCAGAAGCCTGTTCCGTGCCCGCCCTCCGAGTCGAACACCCAGGAAACAATCTGCCGGCGCGACGCGTCCCAGCCGATCCGCTCGTTCACCGTCATCACCGGCTTGCCCTGCACGCGGATCGTGAAGTCGCGGAGCAGGAAGTTGCCGTCCGCCGTCCATCGGCAGGTCGAGTGCACCAGCGAGTCGGGACTCTCGTCCATCCAGTCGCCCACGAGCCACTCAAGTTCCCTCAACCGCTCATGCGGCGTCGGGGTGTTCTCCAGCTCCTCACGAACAACCGAGTACCGCCAGCGATCCCCTCGCTTCACGTAGGTGACCGTGTAATGCCGCGACGACGGCGGACTGGCGCCCGCCATCTTGACGATCGTCCGGCCCTCCTCGAGTGCGACACCCGGGCCGAGGAAACGCAGACTCGCCGGGACGATCGTGATGGTCGCGCCCGGCCTCTCCTTGAAGACCGCGTCGAAAAACCTGTCGATCATCGCCCGACCACGGATGTGATCGCCATACTCGTCGATCAGCTCGGCATCTTCGGCAAACAGATCCGCCAGGGCGCGAGCATTGGCGGAGTCATACGCCTGGGCGTAGGCCCGAGTCATCGCCTGGAGCGCCCGCTCGTCCTCCGCACGGTCGGTGAAGGCTCGATTCGATCCTGCCGGAGCGGGCGCGGTCAATGTCACCCCCTGCCCGGCCTGCGTCCCCGGATTGACCGGCGCCACCGCCTGGGCAAGGAGCGGCGCAGCACCCAACCACGACCAGATCACGACTACTCCGGCCAGCGCGACTCGCTCGGCGATCAACCTCATGGCGGCACCCTCGACGAACCGGGTCCAGTATCCTGCAAACACCTTGAAGGCAATCATCATGCCAGCCCACGGGGGAATTCAAGGCCGAGCCCGCATCCCAAATACATAGATCGCCCTGGACCGCTTTCAGGGCCGATGCGAGATCGGA
>JAKAUH010000197.1 GCA_021818605.1 Planctomycetota bacterium | reverse complement strand
CCCACCCGAGGATCTGGGGCTCGACGAGTGATGATCCGGCTTTTCACCGGCGCGGCGGAGGGCAACGCCTCACCACCGCCGGTACGGCAGGAACTTCCCCGACATGACGATCTTCACCCGGTCGCCGTTCGGATCGGCTTCCTTCTCGACGTCCACGGTGAAGTCGATCGCGCTCATGATGCCGTCGCCGAACGCTTCCTGCACGACCTCCTTCAGCGGCAGGCCATACACCTGAAGGATCTCGTGGAAGCGGTAGAGGAACGGGTCGGCCGGGACCGTCGGCATCAGGCCGCCCTTGAGGGGGTACGCGGTGAGCTGCGGTAGCAACGATTCGGGCAGGCCCAGCGCGTCGAGGAGCTTCCGGGCCTGTTCGGGCGTCGCGCTGGCCTGGCGGTAGCAAACCGCGGCCAGAAACACCGGGCTGCATCCGACGACCTCGGCCAGCGAGGCGAACGTCAGGCCGCGCTCGGCCCTGGCCGCGAGGATCTTCGCGGTGATCTCGGGGATCGCCGCTGGGGTCGCTTCGCTCATGTCCATGTTCTGTGCCTCCCTCCGCTCGCTGTTCGATCCACCCGGGCTGGGACGGCTTCGATCGTACGAGGAGTCTGTCGCCCGGGGCAAGCATGGGATGGGGCAGGAGAGGCGATTCCGCCGCCCGTCGAAAAAAGTCATGCTCGTTTGTGAGGATCCGCCGCCCCCGCCCCTTAGCTATAGTGGAACCACCACAATCTCGCGGGGACGATTCTCATGGCCAGCATGCGACGCGACGGCGCCCTGAGGCAGCTTGACCGCCTGTTCGGCGAGGGGACGCTGGCCGGGCTCTCGGACGCCCGGCTTCTCGAACGGTACGTGACCGCCCGGGACGATTCGGCCTTCGAGGCCCTGGTGGCCCGCCACGGGCCGATGGTGCTCTCGGTCTGCCGCCGCGTGCTGGCCGATCCAAATGACGCGGATGACGCGTTTCAGGCGGTGTTCTTGCTGCTGGCGCGCAAGGCCCGGTCGATCTGGGTCGAGGGCTCGATCGGCGGCTGGCTGCACCGCGTCGCCTGGCGGATCGCCGTGCAGCTTCGCGAGGACGCCGCGCGGCGCCGCGACCAGGAACGGCGCGCGGTCAAAAACGCCAGCGAGCCGGTCGATCGTGAGTACGGCCGCGACGACACCGCGGCCGTGATCCACCAGGAGATCGAGCGACTCCCCGAGCGCTACCGACAGCCGGTCGTGCTGTGCTTCCTCGAGGACATGACCTATCAGCAGGCGGCCGATCATTTGCACTGGACCGAGGCCACCACGCGCGGCCGGCTGAGCCGGGCGCGCGACCTGCTGCGCGCGCGGCTGACCCGGCGCGGGATCACGCTGGCCGGTGCGGGACTGATTGCCGTGGGCGAACGTTCGCTCGCGGCGGTCGCGATGCTACCCGAGCCGCTCCTGCGGTTGACCGCCCGCGGCGCGCGGCAGGTGGTGCTCGGCGATGCGGCCGCGGTGTCGTCCTCGTCGATCGCCCTGATGCGCCAGGCGGCGCGGGGGATCATGATTGCCCGGCTGCGCGCTTCGGCGGCGATGGTGTTCACCGTCGCGACGCTCGCCGGGCTGGCCGTCGGCGTGGCATCGGCGATGGGCAAGGCCCGTCCGGATGCCGCGGCCCCGCAGGCTGCTCGCGCGCTTCGGTCCGCTGCGCAACCAACGAAAGGCCAGGAGGACAACGCGATCACCTTCCGCGGTCGGGTGCTGACGCCCGACGGCAGGCCGGCGAAGGGTGCGGGGATCTACACAGCTTTTCCTCGCGAGAACGTCGATCATGTCGAGCCGGAGCTGCGGGCGCGGACCGATGGCGACGGGATGTTCCGATTCACGCTTGCGCGAGAGGCGTTCCAGGACGCGACCGCGAGCCCGTGGTCGGCATTGACCGTGCTGGCGATGGCCGACGGCTTCGGGCCGAGCTGGGTCGATGTGCAGGAGCCGCCCACCGGAGAACTGGCGCTCCGCCTGATCCCGGACGACGTGCCGATCGTCGGCCGGATCCTTGACCTCCAGGGCCGGCCGGTGGTCGGCGCGAAGGTCGTGCGCGGCCAGATCCGGGACGAGGGGGCGGCGGGCCTCGACGCCTATCTCAAGCTGCTCGGCGACGACCCGATGGCGGCGTCGAACCGTCGGGCCGAGCGGTTGTATCAGCCGGGTTATGCGCTGCCGGGCCAACCCTGGGTCGTCGAGACGGACGCCCAGGGGCGATTCCGTATCGGCGGGATCGGCCGGGATCAGATCGTCGCCCTGTCTGTCGAGGCGCCGACGATCCAGAGCGCGTCGATCACCGTGATGACCCGCGACGCGGCGGACGTGTCGACGCCGAAGTCGGCCCTCTGGAAACACACGATCCATGGCGCGCGGTTCGACTATCTCGCCCCGCCCGGCCGGGCGCTGACGGGTGTGGTGAAGGACAGGCGGACCGGGCAGCCGATCGCCGGCGTGTGGGTCGCCGGCAAGGGGACGAACGCCCGCACCAAGACTGACGCCGATGGGCGCTACACGCTGCCGGGTTTCGCGAAGGGGCGCCAGTACGGCCTGATGGTCATGGCTCTGAACAGGCCGCCGTACTTCGTGACCTGCCGGTCGGTGCCCGATACCGCCGGCCTCGACCCGATCCGGGCGGACGTCGACTGCGAGCCGGGGATTCCGCTACGGCTCAAGCTGATCGACCGCGAGACCGGCAAGCCGCCGCGGCGGGTGCAGATCGGCTACATGCCGTTGTACCCCAACCCGCACACCCGCGACGTGCCCGGCTATGCGCCGGTGGGCGGCGGCGGGGCGTACAGCGCGGGGGTCGAGCAGGCGGATGGGACCTACCTGCTGGGTGTGCTGCCAGGACCGGGTGCGGTGCTGGTGCGTGCCTACGACGGCCTGTACCGCCCCGCATGCGTCGATCCCGCGGCGTTCTTCAGGACCGGGCCTCGAGGCGGCAGCGGCAGGTTCGGCGACCGGAAGTATCTGGTCGTCGCCCGCGGAGTGGACGGGCGATCGTTCTCGCCTCAGGACCTGCACAGTGCCATCGTGCTCGTCAACCCGCCCGAGGACTCCGGCCCGATCAGCGCCGAGGCGGTGCTCGAGCGCGACAACAAGCGCGAGGTCCGCGTGCTCGACCCGGACGGCAAACTCGCGCCGGGCGTGACGGCCGTCGACTTCGCGGCGCCCCAACGATACGAGGGCATCGAGCCGACCGGCCGGCCGGGCGTGATGTCCGTCTGGCGGCTGAATCCGATGCGGCCGAGGCGCTTCCTCTTCCGCCACGACGCTCGCAAGCTGGCCGGCTCGCTGGTGGCCCGCGGCGACGAGGCCGAGCCGTACACGGTGAAGCTTCAGCCCTGGGCGACGCTCACCGGCCGGATCGTTGATGCGAAGGGGAACCCGACGCCTAACGTCATCCTGATGCGATCCGACTGGGACGAGGCGACGGGCGACCCCGCGCGCGGCGTGTTGCCGACCGGGCTGAGGACCGACAGGGAGGGCCGGTTCCGAATTGATGGCCTGATCCCCGGGCAGGAATATACCGCGATGGCCACCAGCCGGGATCCGAAGATCGGCGACGTTGGCCCGGTGATCGACCACGCCGTGCTGAAGCCCGACGAGGTCCGCGACCTGGGCGACATCCGACCCCGCGGCGCCGGGATGAAGGGCGCCAAGTGAGCGGGCCTCGGCAGCGCGAGCCACATTCCCCGAGCCACTTCGCTCAAGGAGACCCGCGCCGAACAGGACTCGCCTGTCCTGGCTTCCGCTGGCGTGGGGGACCTTTGGTCAGAGGCGCTCAGGCTCCTGGAGCCTCAGGATTTGCCGGGCCCACTCCATGTCCTCCGCAGTCAGACGTGGGCTGGGGGTCCCGTTGTAGATGTAGTCGGCATAGCCTGCGTCGTCGTAGATCCGGTCGAGGACCGTCTGAAGATCGAGCCGGGCGTCCAGATCGGGCGCACGGACCGGGACCGGGATCTCGGGCAGCCGCTCGCGGAGTGCGATTGGCCGGAAGTCCGCATCCAGACGCGACTCGTACCGGCTGACCAGGACCGAGTACGAACAGTCGGGACGGTTTTCCGCCGGCAACGGCGGACCGCCGCGCAGCAGGTCGATCTCGACGAGATGGACCGGCCCGCCCAGCAGCTCCATCCGTTTCGCCAGGTACTGATCCCGATCGGGGCCGGCGTATTTGTTCGCCGGGCTCAATAGTTCGACAACCGTGACCAGCTCCTGGTTCTCTCGGTCGCGGATCTCGACGAAGCTCTGCCGCTCAAGGTCCACGGCCGGGAGGCGGACGCGTGCCGGCGCCTCCAGCAACCCCGTGGTTGCACCGGGCCTGGGCGCGGGCGCAGCGTCGGGCAAGCCTCGCGCCAGCGAGACGTCGGCCCGTCCCACCCAGTGCCGCGATTCTGCCGCCATCTCATGGACGTAGATGTGCTCGTCGATCTTAACAATGTACCGAGGACGTAACTGCCTGCCCAGGAGCGTTGCCACCAGGGGGATGAAACGCTCGTGGAAGTCGTGCCAGACGTATTCCCGCTCCAGATAAGGATTCATCCCGGGGAAAGGGGACGGCATCGAGACATCCAGATC
>JAKAUH010000579.1 GCA_021818605.1 Planctomycetota bacterium | reverse complement strand
TGCGCCCCGCCACCTGCGCAACAAGCTGGAAGGTCCGCTCCGCCGCGCGGAAGTCTTGCAGGTGCAGCGCCGTGTCAGCATTCACCACGCCCACCAGCGTCACATCAGGGAAGTCCAGCCCCTTGGCGATCATCTGCGTACCCAGCAAGATCCGCACCTCGCCGGCCTTGAACGCCGCCAGCACCTGCTCGTGGCTCCCCGGCGACCGCATCGTGTCCGAGTCCATCCGCCGCGACAGATACTCCGGAAAGGCCAGTTCGACCTCGCGCTCCAGCCGCTCGGTCCCGATCCCCCCATAATGCAGGCTCGTCGCGCGGCACGTCGGACAGGCTGGCGGGCATGCGCGCTCGGCGTCGCACGTGTGGCAGATCAGGACGTGCCGCGACTTGTGGTACGTCGCCGCCACGTCGCACGCGTGGCACTTGACCACCTCGCCGCACTTGGGGCAGATGACGAACGTGTGGAACCCCCGCCGGTTCAACAGCAGGATGACCTGGCCGTTATCGGCGAGCGCCTGCGCCATCGCCTGGCGGAGCGTCTCGGACAGGCCGCCCAGCGGTGTCTTCTCCTGCCGCAGGTCGATGAGCTGCACCTCGGGCATCGGCCGCCCGCCCACCCGCGAGGGCATCGACAGCCGGGTGTATCGCCCCCGCTCGGCGTTCCGCCAGGTCTCGAGCGACGGGGTCGCCGAGCCCAGCAGAATCGGGATTCCCTCCAGCTGCGCCCGCTTGACCGCCACGTCGCGCGCGTGGTAACGCGGCGTCGTCTCCTGCTTGAACGTACTCTCGTGCTCCTCGTCGATGACGATCAGGCCCAGCCGCCGCGCCGGGGCGAACACGGCCGATCGGACGCCGACGACCACCTCGATTTCGCCCGCGGCGATGCTCTGCCAGTGCCGGTGGCGCTCGGCGTCGCTTAAGTGGCTGTGCAGCACGGCGACCCGACCGAACCTGCGGCGGAACCGGCGGATCGTCTGCGGCGTCAGGCTGATCTCGGGGACCAGCACGATCGCCTCGCGGCCGCGTGCCACGACGCGCTCGATCGCTGAAAGGTAGACCTCGGTCTTGCCGCTGCCGGTCACCCCGTGGATCAGGAACGGCGCGAACCTGCCCGCGTCGAGCGCCGGCCCGATCCGCGCCAGCGTCTCGGCCTGCTCGCCGGTCAGCTCCAGGGCAGGGGACTGGGCCGCCGCGGCGCCCGAGCCGCCGGACTCGCCCGTGACGGCCGCGGCGCCCCGGTCCTCGTTGCGCTTCGAGCCCCTCGCCGCGACCTCGCCCGGCCCGATCGGCAACCGGCGGCGGACGGTATGCACCAGCCCCTGTTTCAAGAGCGCCTGCACCGGCCCCGGACCACACCGCGCCAGGCGGCAGACATCCGAGGTCGTCAAGGGCTCGTCATCCCGGCACAGGACCTCCAGCGCCGCGGTCTGCTTGGCCGAGAGCTTCGGGGCGCCCGACCCGGCTCGCAACGCCTCGCGCGTTTCGTCAGGAACGACGAGGAACGTCCCGACCCGCGTGCCGGCGTGCTTCTTCACGCCCGCCGGCACCGCCGCGTCGAGCGCCTGGCCCCACGAGCAGGCATAGTACTCGGCCAGCCACCGCGACAGCTCGAGCATCCGATCGTCGATCAAGGGGGACGAGTCGAGGATCTCGACGATCGCCTTGATCCGCAGCCGGTCCAGGCCCTCCGGCGCTCGCTCGTCGAGCCGCACACAGTACCCCGCCGCCAGCTTGTCACCGCGGCCCAAGGGCGCCCGGACGCGCTGGCCGACCTGGATCGACCCCGCCAGCCGCGCCGGCACGCGATAGGTCAGCACCTGATCGATCGGCCGGTTGAACACCACCCCGGCGAAGACCCCGCCGACTTCCGGCTCATCCTCCTCCAGGCCGAACCACGCGGCCTGGGCGGCGGGAGTCCCGTCGAGGCCGACCATCGCGCCGTCAACACGCTCGCCCTCGCCCGTCGGGAAAACACCTTTCATGGGCCGACTCGCTCCCGGCACGAATCCCTCGACCGCCCTGGAGACCGTGCTCGCCACTCGTCGAACGCCCGTCCCGTTGACAACCGCCGCCGCCCCACCCTATCGTCAATCCCGGCCGGGACGGTCCAGCGCCCAACGTCGCCAGTACAACCGATTTCTGCACGTTTGTCCACAAGGAAAGATCGATCGGTGATCCCGGGCAGTCCGGTCGTGCCGGTCGGGCAGAGCATGAGGTCCGCGGGCGATGCGAATCGGACTCTTCGGCGGCACGTTCGACCCGATCCACCTGGGCCATCTGATCCTGGCGGAGCAGTGCCGCGAAGCCTGCCGGCTGGATCGGGTCTGGCTGGTGGTGACGGCCTCGCCGCCGCACAAGCCGGGAGGCCGGACGGCTGTCGCACATCGCCTGGAGATGGCCAAGATCGCCGCGGCCGGGCATCCGGCCTTCGTGGTCTCCGACATCGAGGCCACCCGGCCGGGTCCGCATTACAGCGTCGAAACCCTCGAAGCCGTCCGCCGCGATCATCCCGATGACGAGTTCTCCTTCTTGATCGGCGCCGACAGCCTGGCCGATCTCCCGTCGTGGCGCGAGCCCGATCGGATCGCCCGGCTGGCAACGATCGTGGTCGTGAACCGCCCGGGCATCGAGGAGACGGACCCGGCGCACCTGCCCGACTTCGGCCCAGGTGCCTTCCCGCTCGACTGGGTGGCGATCCCGCCGGTCGGCATTGCCTCGAGCGACCTCCGCGCCCGACTCGCCGAGGGCCGCTCCATCCGTTACATGGTGCCGCGAGGCGTCGAGGCTTACATCGAGTCCCACGGCCTCTACCGGCCATCCACCTGATCGCGCGTCCAGAGAACGGTCGTCACCTCCCCTTGATTCCGCCGGCCCGGTCTGATCGAATGTTGCAGTCATTACAGAGCCCGGCGGAGACGGTTCGGACGAGTGAAGCTACGGCTTGCGGCGATGCATGGGGGTTGGCGCGGATGATCGTGGGTGTGCCTCGAGAGGTCAAGTCGGACGAATACCGGGTGGCGATGCTCCCGGTCGGCGCGGAAGAGCTGACCCAGGCCGGACATACGGTGCTGGTCGAGGCGGGCGCCGGCCTCGGCAGCGGCATCGCCGACGCCCAGTACGAGGCCGCCGGCGCCACGATCGTGCCAGCCGCCGCCGAGATCTGGTCGGCGTCCGACCTGGTGGTGAAGGTCAAGGAGCCCTTGACCCAGGAATGGCCGCACCTCCGCGCCGAGCAGATGCTCTTCACTTACTTCCACTTCGCCGCCGACGAGAAGCTGACGACGGCCGTCGTTGACAGCGGGATCACGGCGATCGCCTACGAGACCCTGCGCGACGCGCGGGGCGGGCTGCCGCTCCTGACGCCCATGAGCGAGGTCGCCGGCCGGATGAGTATCCAGGAAGGCGCCAAGTACCTCGAGCGACCGCAGGAGGGACGCGGGATCCTGCTCGCGGGCGTGCCGGGCGTCGCTCCGGCCGAGGTCGCCATCCTGGGAGGCGGAATCGTCGGCTCGAACGCCGCCAAGGTCGCCGCCGGACTCGGCGCGACGGTCCGGATCCTCGACGTCAACCTCGATCGTCTGCGCTACCTCGACGACATCATGCCGCCCAACGTCACCACGCTCTACTCGGATCGCCACACGATCCTCGAGTCGATCGAGCGGGCCGACCTGGTCATCGGCGCCGTCCTGATCACCGGCGCGCGGGCGCCTCGACTGGTCCGGCGCGACGACCTGGCGCGGATGAAGAACGGCTCGGTCATCGTGGATGTGGCGATCGACCAGGGCGGCTGCGTCGAGACCGCGCGGCCCACGACCCACCGCCAGCCGACGTATGTCGTCGACGGCGTCGTCCACTACTGCGTCACGAACATGCCCGGCGCCGTCGGCCGCACGAGCACCTACGCGCTTTGCAACGTGACACTGCCCTACGTGCTGCAACTGGCCCGCCTGGGCTGGCGCGGGTTGGCCGCCGCCGACCCGGGCGTCGCCGCGGGCGTGAACGTCACCCGCGGCCGGGTGACCAACCTGGCGGTGGCGCAAACCTTCGGGCTCCCCTTCCACCCACTCGACACCACCGCGCCGGCCGTCCCCGGCGAGGGGGCCGGCGCCGTGCCCCTGGCCGTCGCCGTCGGCCGCCGCTGATCCATCAACAATCGGGCGAGGGCCAGGCTTCCCGTCGGCCCGACGGCGCCCAACCCATCGCCCAACCACTCGCAGGAGGACCCCATGAACGCCAATGCCTTCGACCCCGAGAACCACGATCACGATCACGATCACGATCACGATCACGATCACGATCACGATCACGACGACCTCGAGGCCGACGAGGCCCTGGCTGAGGAAGCCCTGGAGGAGGCGCTCGAGCTCGACACCCAGAGCCAGATCTTCCTCGAGATGCGCCGGCAGAACCTCGACCTGCTCCGCCTGGCCACCGAGGTCGCTGGCTACGCCGGCCCCCATGGCCCGCTCAAGCCCGGCGACCTGAAGGGCGCCATGCGGAATATCTGGGACGTCTTCTCGGAGTTCTACGCCTGGATCGACCCCGAGGAGGCCGAGGACGACGAGGACGAGGACGACGACGACCTGGAGGACTGA
>JAKAUH010000436.1 GCA_021818605.1 Planctomycetota bacterium | reverse complement strand
CGGCCGGCCCGGGGCGAGACCGGCCGCGGCGGGCGGGACGGTTCGGCCCGTGGCGACGTCTTGCTTCCGGCGAGGCCCGAGCGGTTCCCGGGTTCCGTTTCTCGCGGACAGGGACGGGCACCAAGCGGCCCGGCGGGCGAGTGGTCGCCGACGGCCTGGCGGGCGATCTGTCCCTATCTGATCGCTGGTCCGGATGCGGTGGGCGGCTCACGCGCGTGGGGGCTGGAGGACGTGGCCCATGATCTCGAAATGCGAGTCGAAGCCGAAGACCTCGTCGACCTGTTCACTCGCGTTACGGCCTGCCTTCTCGCGGCATCGCCAAAGCGACACCTGTGTCTCGAAGGCTCCGACGGTTTCGTTACCTCCACCGCCGCTCCGATACCTACCGGCTGGAACGACCGAGTTGCCGGGTGGGAATCGCACCCACTGAAGATCCACACCCTTGCACGTCGCACACTAGCCGCGTCCCCGTATCACCCTCCCCTCGCGCCGGGATGTGGCCGCTCGGTGCCATGTCGGCCATGCTCAGTCAGTCGTTGGGCCGGATGATCCGGCATCCGGATGAATGGGTAGAGGATGAGCCGTGGCCGTAGGACTGATGGTGTCACATGGCCGAGTCGGCCGGCGGAAAGGATGCGTCTGGCTCAGAGCCGCCATCGGCGTAGATTTCAAAGTTAGCTTGTTTGAAAAAATGGCGGATGATGAGGATTTGAGGCGCTTCGATCATCCCGGCTGTTTCGATGACGTCTTTCCGCGTTATTTCGTTTGCCCACCAGCACGCCACGATGCAGTCTTTTTTGACCCAAGTCCCACGTGTCCTTTCTGGATCCGCTTCCAGGAAGACCTCGTTCGGCGGGTGAGGCTTCTCGAACCTGGTCGTCAGCGCAAAGACGATAAAGGTTGAATCATCGTCCGTCGGAACCGGGGATACGATTACCGCCGGTCGTTCTTTCTTGTAGCCATTCCGATCAATGATCTCGGCCCTAATGATGCGACCAGGGAGAAGATTCGACACCTCCCGCCTCCTGGCGATTCACAGAAGATCATCATCGTCGTGATCGTCAAACCAGCTCTGTGGGGGCCTATGGTCGCGAGCCCATCGCCGCAAGACTTCCAGGGGCGGCAACGACTCGACTAACTGCGCGACGGCTTGCAGTCGCTCCTGGTCTATTTCCTCGCAATCACCCCCATCTCTCGATGAGGATTCGGAGATTGCGATCTGCGGGTGCGGGGCGACGGCCGGATGTCCCACAGGAGATGTCATGAGAGCACCTTCAAGTCGCCGGATGTGCTCCAATACAGATGCCCAGGTGACCACGCCTTTGGTTTCGGGCGACTGAGTGGCCGGGAAATCCCATTTCGCCGTCCTATTCACATCGACCATTTTCAGCTCAAGCACATAGTCGGCCAGTTCACCCGACGACATGACCTGCACTTCATCCTCTTTGGTCGTAGCCAGACTCTCTGTCGAGAACCGGAGTCGGCCTGGTCCGGCCGGGATCTTGGGCCGGTTTCGACGGAAGTCTATCGCATTGATTGGACTCCGATCCATGATGAACCCGGTCGATTCCGGCTCTATCCGCTGGGGTATCATGGATTGTCTCCCTGTTGGGCCATCTCGGTGGCCTTGCGTGCCAGCTCCCGAAGCAGGTCCACCCGTCTGCCTGTCGGCAATGGGCCCGGCCACTCGGCCGATGTATTGACGTCGAACTCCAGCATGCACCCGTACAGTTTGCTTTCGGCCGCAGGCGGTTGTATGGCGCCGCCAGGAACGGCCACCCGGATCGCGGCATTCACCTTCACCGCAGACCAGGTGCCGATGCGATTCACGGTGAGATGAACGATATCGGAATCCGACGGCACTGGTCGGTTGACCCTGTAGGTGAAGTCGGTTGAATTTGGGTCAACCTGGACGGTCGCGAGGTACGCGTCCAGTTGTCGATATGCCGCCTGGTGGTCGGCGGTCGGTAGCACAAGGGCACCAGCAAATCCGATTCGCTGGACCGGTGGACATCTCTCGGCGAGCCATGGGCTCATCATATCGACGAAGCGATCTCTAACCGCCGGATAATCGCCGATTGTCGGCAACTCGTACGGAAAGGGATCTGCTTGAAGTTGGGCAGACACCTTCCAAGCGATCTTTTGAAAGTCAACGGAGACCGTCAGGTTGAAGCCATCGTATGTGCCGGTCTCCACCAGTTCGAACTGCTTGCGTCTCGATTCCTCCGGTGGCCCCATAGCCAACCCATTCCACCACTCCTGGCGCAGGGCTGTGGCGGGATCCGTAGGAAACACGAGGAGCTGTAAACCCCAGACCTGCCATTCGTTAAGACCGGGAAGTACCCTGGCTTGCGGCATCATCCGGCCCCTGCATCCCCTGCCATCTCACCCTTCGACCACCATAGGAATCGTAGCCCATGAACCGTCGCCTTGAAGCCTTTCTGTATTATCCGCACTCATGCATTCGCTTGCAAGGGGGTCATATCGGAAGCCAGGATAACGCGGTCGTCCGACCGTGTCAGCGCCTGCGGCCGAAATGGTTGCTGTCGCCTCCACGTGGGCGCCAACTCCCCAGCCATCCGCCGGAACACGGAATCCCAGTCGCCGGGCCGGTCCTGGCGGAACTACCTGGCTGACGGATACCACGGGGTTGTGGTGCCAATCTGGCGCCATTGCCAGTCCGCCGTCCGCGCCATCCCGCGAATGGCTAGGTCGGCCGGGTCGGGCATCCGTGCCGCGGCGGCCAGACCGCTCATCAGTCTGGGCACGCTGTCCTCGGTCGTTTGACACGAATGTCAATTGGATGCGGTGGCCTGGAGCCGATGGAGGGCGAACCGGTCCGCGGCGGCCTGACGGGCTTCGGGCCTCAGCCGGCGGCGGTGGAACGGCTGGAGCACGGCAGCGACGGCGGGCAGGTGCTCGACGCCGAACACTACGCGGGCCTCGTGGTCGCCACGCTGGACGACCCGGACGCCATCGAGGGCCATCAGCCGGCGGCAGGTCGGGCTGGTGGCGTGGGCGGACAACATCGCCGGACCGTGCACGCCGACGTGGCCCCGGCCACGTCGGCAGGGGACGCGGACCAGCCATGCGCGTTCCGTGCGCGAGGGCTCGATCGCGGCCGTCGGATCCATCGCCACGCGGTATCCGTTGGCCTGGGCGATGCTTCGCAGGTCGATCATCGAGGTGTCTCCGAAGGGGCGAGGGCGAAGTCATAGGCCGCTTCGTTCGGGCTGGGCTCGACCGGCCGGGCGGGCGGCGCGGGCTGTGATGCCACGCCTCAACCAGAAGGCACCCAGGCTCTCATCGGGCGCCCGTTCGGTCGGGATGGCGGGCGGGATCTGGGCGGCCGGCGGTGTGCCCGGCGCGGCCAACAGACCAGTCGTGGTCGGAGGGGCCAGGGCCTCGACGGCCGGTGCGGACGGGACCGGTGCGGTCGGTGCGGTCGGGACCGCGAGTCGGAGCGCCCGTGCCCGCAGGTCTTCCGCCTCGACCAGCGGCACAAAGGGAGTCGGGACCCAAATCGACAGTTATCCGACGGACCGGCCGGTCCGACCCGCCCGTCCGATCCCTCGCCGCCGACGGCCGGGACCCGACGGACCTCACCCTCCCGACCGTCGGCAGCCGGGATGCGGCCGGCCCGGGGCGAGACCGGCCGCGGCGGGCGGGGCGGGCGGCGTGAGCGGGGCCGGCGGCATCGGAACCGTGCTCCGCGGGTTCCGCGGACGGCCGGCGATGCCGCCGCAGTCTGGTGGCTCCGAGGCCCGGACGCAGGGCTCCGATCCGGGGCACAGGTCCGCTTCCCGTTCGACGGCAGAGTCCGCCTCGGGTGCGCCGACGACCGGCGGCACGACCGAACTGGACCTGTCACCGTCGGACCCGTCGGAGAGATGCGGGTTTCGCAGTTTGGGGCGTCCGGGCGAAGGTCCACCGGATGACTCCGCCGTCGCCGCGCGGATTGTGCGTCGTTCCGCCATGTCTCGGCTTTTCGTGACTCCCATGCCCCGGGCCTTCCCACCCTCGTAGGCGGTTTTCAGGGCAGGATGTCGGATACCGCGATTTCTCCGACGGCGACACCATCGATCACCACGCGCAGCACATGGCCGGGCGCTAGCACTTCGTGCGACTGGTAGCCGGATGGACCCGGGTTCGAGTAGACCTCGACCTGGCCGTGGTCGACGTCGACGATCCAGTAGACCGGGAGGCCGCCGGCCGCGTAGATGTCGGCCATCGCCCGGTCCTTGTCCAGGCTCGAGACGGACACCTCGGCGACCATGGCGACATCGGCCGCGTCGGGGTAGTGGGTCAGGTAATCTCGCCAGTCGCCGCGCACCACGGCGAGATCGGGGCGCGGGATGCTGGTCTGCGAGGGAATCCGCACACCTTTCTCGCTGCGGAGATGCCAGCCGGCCACGGCCAGGAAGATCGCCCCCATGGCCATCCGGATCGCTTCGCAGACGGTACCGTGCAAGGGCGATTCGGCCATACGGTTCACCACGTATCCGTCGATGAGGTGGACGTCGTCCCGTTCGTCGAAGAAGTCGGAGGCGATCAGCGACTCATATTGCTCGATCGACATACGGTAGAGCGGCCAGGGG
>JAKAUH010000219.1 GCA_021818605.1 Planctomycetota bacterium | reverse complement strand
CCGCGCCTTCCACGAGATGGCCGACAACCTGGGCCAGCAGAAGCAGGAGAACGAGATGTTCGTCTACAGCGTCTCGCACGACCTGCGCTCGCCGCTGGTGAACCTCCAGGGCTTCAGCGAGGAGCTTGGGTTATCGTGCCGCGACCTCCGCGAGCTGTTCGTCCGCGACGATGTGCCCGAGCCCGTGCGGCGCCGGGGTCTCCAGCTCATGGACCGCGACGTCGAGGAATCGATCCGCTTCATCCAGGCGGCCGTCGGCCGGCTGGCGCGGATCATCGACGCGCTGTTACGCCTCTCCCGCGCCGGGCGAGTCGAGTACCAGTGGCAGGAGGTGGACCTCCAGGCGGTCGTGGGCAAGATCGTCGCCGCGTTGCACGACTCGATCTCCGACAAGGGAGCGCAGGTCTCGGTCGATGCGCTGCCGCCGGCCCACGGCGATCCGACGGCCATCGAGCAGGTCTTCGCCAACCTGATCGGCAACGCCGTGCAGTACCTCGACCCCGAGCGGCCGGGTAGAATCGAGGTTGACTGCATCGGGCCAGACGACAAGGGCCTGGTGGTCTATCGCGTCCGCGATAACGGGCTGGGGATTCCCGAGGCCTACCACCAGCGTCTCTTCACCGCCTTCAGCCGCTTCCACGCCGGCGCCGCCCAGGGCGAAGGCATCGGCCTGGCCCTGGTCCGTCGGATGGTCGAGCGGCACGGGGGGCGGATCTGGGTGGAGTCGTCCGCCGGGGCCGGCACCACCTTCTTCATAGCCCTGCCCGGGGCCCACGACGACGGGCAGACCGCCAATAACGGGGCATCCGCCACCGTCGCCGCCCGGGCGCCGGCCGCGTCCGCTGCATCCGAATCTTCCTGAGGAGACCGCAACTCATGGGCACCGAGCCCCTCCTGATCGTCCTCGCCGAGGACGACGACGGCCACGCCAGCCTGGTCCAGCGCAACCTCGAGCGCGCCGGGCTCGCCAACGGACTCCATCGCCTCAAGGACGGCCAGGAGGCCCTCGATTTCGTCCGCGGCGAGGGGGATTTCTCCGACCGCAACCCCAGCCAGCAGCCCGTCCTCCTCCTGCTCGACATCAAGATGCCCCGCGTCGACGGCGTCGAGGTCCTCCGCCAGGTCAAGTCCGACCCCAAGACCGCGCTGATCCCCGTCATCATGCTCACCACTACCGACGACCCCCGCGAGATCCAGCGCTGCTACGAGCTGGGGTGCAGCGTCTACATCACCAAGCCCGTCGACTACCAGGGCTTCGTCGAGGCCATCCGGCGGCTCGGCCTGTTCCTCCAGGTCGTCCGGGTGCCTGGGCACTAGTCATGACGAACACAATCCTGCTGGTGGAGGACGACCCCGGGGTTGCCCGGCTGGAGCGGCTGAGGCTGGAGCGCGCCGGCTACACGGTCATCGCGGCCGAGACCGCCGAGCAGGGTCTGAGTCGCGTCGCCGAGGGCGGCGTCGACCTGATCGTCCTCGACCAGAACCTCAGCCACGGCACCAGCGGCCTGGAGCTGTTCCGCCGCGTCAAGGCGGCCGGGTATAACGTCCCGGCCATCCTGGTGACCGGCATGCAGGAGGAGGGCCTCCTGGTCGAGGCCCTCCGCGCCGGCGTGCGCGACTTCGTCCCCAAGACGCCCAACTTCCTCAACCACCTCGAGCCGATCGTCGCCCGCGTGCTCGACCAGGTCCGGACCGAGCGCGAGCTGGCCGAGTCGCGCCTCACCGCCCGCGCCAACGAGGAACGCCGCCGCGAGCTGGAGTACGAGATCGCCCAGCGCAAGCGGGTCGAGCAGGCCCTACGCGAGGCCGAGGAGAACCTTCGGCGGATGATCGAGAGCGTCAAGGACGTCGCCATCTTCACGATGGATCCCGGCGGCCGGGTCGTGACCTGGAACCCGGGCGCCCAGCGCCTCTTCGGCTACGCCGACCGCGAGATCATCGGCCGCGAGGCCGAAGTGCTGTTCACCCCCGAGGACCGAGCCGCCGGCGTCCCGGCGCGCGAGCTCGGCACCGCGGCCAGCAGCGGACGCGCCTCCGACGAGCGGTGGCACGTCCGCAAGGACGGCAGCCGGTTCTTCGCCAGCGGTGTGATGAGCCCGATCCGTGACACCGAGGGCGGCCTCGTCGGATTTACCAAGGTCGCGCGCGACATCACCGAGAACCGCCGCGCCGAGGAGGCCGTCCGCGAGGCCGCCGTCCGACTCAAGGCGATCGTCGACACGGCTGTTGACGGCATCGTCACCATGGACGAGCGTGGCGTCGTCGAGACCATGAACCCGGCCGCCGAGCGGATCTTTGGCTACCGTCACGACGAGGTCGTCGGCCGAGGCATCGCCCTCCTCCTGCCCGGGCCCGCCAGCGACGAGCACGACGACTCGCTCGAGAGCTATCTCCGCTCGGGATCGCCCTCGATCATCGGCGCCATCCGCGAGGTCCACGGCCGCCGCAAGGACGGCTCGATCTTCCCCATGGAGATGGCCGTCAGCGAGTCCCATCTGGGCGACCGGCGGATCTACACCGGCATCGTCCGGGATATCTCCGAGTTCAAGCGGGCCGTCACGGAGCGCAGCCGGCTCCTCGCCGAGCTCGAGGCCGAACGCGCCCTGCTCAATACCCTGCTCGACAACGCGCCGGTCGGCTTCGGCTTCTTCGACCACGAGCTGCGCTACGTCCGCCTCAACCCCGCACTGGCCGAGCTCGACGGCCTGCCGCCCGAGGAGCACCTCGGCCGCGCCCTGCCCGACGTTCTGCCCCGCATGTCCCCCGAGCTCTTCGACGCCTTCCGCCGCGTCCTCAAGGGCGGCGACAGCGTCGTCAACCGCGAGTTCCGCGGCGAGACCCCGCGCTCCCACGGGCGACCGCGCTACTGGCTGTGCAGCGTCTACCCCGTCAAGACCCCCGACGGCGCCTTCCTGGGCGCCGGCGCCGTCGTCACCGACATCGACGACCGCAAGCGCATGGAGGAGGCCCTCAAGGAGGCCGACCGCCGCAAGGACCAGTTCCTCGCCATGCTCGCCCATGAGCTGCGCAACCCCCTGGCCCCGATCAGCAACGCCGTGCAGATCATGAAGGTCGAGGGCTTAAGCGGCCCCAACTTCCAGTGGTCCGTCAAGGTCATCGAGGACCAGGTCAAGCACATGACCCGCATGGTCGACGACCTGCTCGACGTCTCGCGGATCACCCGCGGCAAGGTCGTGCTCCAGAAGGAGCCGGTCGAGCTCGCGCAGGTCGTCGAGCTGGCCGTCGAGGCCAGCCGCCCCATCATCGACGACTACGGCCACCGCCTGACCGTCGCGCTCCCCGATCGCCCGGTCCTGCTCGAGGTCGACCCGGCGCGGATGGCGCAGGTGCTGTCGAACCTGCTGAACAACGCCGCCAAGTACACCGACGAGGAGGGCCAGATCGAGCTCTCCGCCGAGCTCCACAGCCGCGAGGTCGCCATCCGCGTCCGCGACAACGGCACCGGCATCGCGCCGGAGCTCTTGCCCCACGTCTTCGACATGTTCACCCAGGCCGACCAGACCCTCTCGCGCTCCCGGGGCGGCCTGGGGATCGGGCTGACCCTCGTCCGCTCGCTGGTCGAGATGCACGGCGGACGGGTGACCGCCCGTAGCGAGGGGCCCGGCAAGGGAAGCGAGTTCACCGTCCGTCTGCCGGTCCTGCCCGTGCCCGTGCCCGCGCCTGAGCCCGAGTCCGCCTTCGCCGAGGGCACGACCAGCAATCCGGGCGCCTCGCCCGTCGATCTCGAGGGTGACCGTCTCCCGCGCCGCCGGATACTGGTCGTCGACGACAACCGCAGCAATGCGACCAGCCTGGGTGTCCTGCTTCGCGCGCTCGGCCAGGACGTCGAGATGGCCTACGACGGCCCGACCGCCCTCGACCTGATCCGCGACCACCAGCCCGACCTGGTCCTGCTCGACATCGGCCTGCCCGGCATGGACGGATACGAGGTCGCCCGCCGCTGCAAGGGGGACGACGAGCTGCGCCGCATCCTGCTCGTCGCCATGACCGGCTACGGCAAGGAGGAGGACCGTCGCCGCTCGCGCGAGGCCGGCTTCAGCGCCCACCTGGTCAAGCCCGTGAACCTCGAGGACCTCCGCGTCCTCCTCGGCCAGCCCGATCCGATGTCCCCCGACGGCTGAACCGGCCCGCTCACCCGGCCCGGCCCGGCCGTTCCGCCGTCGCGGCCCCGCCCGCTGCTCGATCCACCCGACGGTCTTCCCGAGCCATCGGTTGAGTTTGTCCACCCGACAGTCTTCCCGAGCCCTCGGTTGAGTTTGCCGGATGTGTCGCCCCGTCGGATTCGACGGATTCGGCTGACCGTGTCGATTGTGTGCCCGCGGTCCCGCTCGCAGCGGGGCGAATTGGGTTCGTTCGCGCGCTTTCCGGGCCCAGGAGCCGACTCCAGACCGTCCCGACACCCGACGGACCGCTCGCATTGGGTTCGTTCGCGCGCTTTTTGGGGAGCGATCGCCCCGGCGGACCCCCGGTGCATCGGTTGAGTCTGCTGAATGTGCCGATCGGGCGGAATTGCGGGATTCGACTGGTCGTGCCGTTTGTCTGCCTACCGCTCTCATTTGGACCGGGCCGCCTTGGGTTC
>JAKAUH010000059.1 GCA_021818605.1 Planctomycetota bacterium | reverse complement strand
CCATTCATCCGACCGGTCAATCGCCGACCGGCTCGGCGTGATACTGGGACTGGGACTGGCCGGGCTGTTGCTCGCGCCGGCCGCCGCGTCGGCGCAGAGCAGCGCTGAGGAGTCCGCCCGGAAGCTCAGACCGGCCGAGGGGCTCGAGGCCACGCTCTGGGCGTCCGAGCCGATGCTCAGCAACCCCACAAACATGGACGTCGACTCGCGCGGCCGGGTCTGGGTCACCGAGGGGCTCAATTATCGCCTGACCCGCGGCGGTAATCGCAAGTTCCACCGCGTCGAGGAGGCCGACCGGATCAAGATCCTCGAGGATACCGATCACGACGGCAAGGCCGACAGGGTCACGGTGTTCGCCGATCGGATCTTCCCCGTGCCGATGGGGATCGCCGTCGAGGAACATTACGACAAGGACGGCAAGTACACCGGCTGCAAGGTCTTCGTGGGCAATAGCCCCGACCTGCTGGTCCTTGAGGACACCGACGGCGACGACAGGGCCGATAAGCGCTACCCGCTGCTCACCGGGTTCGGCGGCGTCGATTCGGACCACGGCGTGCACGGGATGTTCCTGGGCTTCGACGGCAAGCTGTATTTCTCGCACGGCGATGGATGCTGCTCGGTGCAGCACAACCACTCCGAGCGGGCGCAGAACTTCGACGTCACCGACAAGAGCGGCCGGCACGTCTGGACCGACCAGCTCGCCAACACGCTGCGGGTCAACCGGGACGGCACCCAGTTCGAGATCATCTGCGACCGCCAGCGGAATAACTACGAGACCTGCCAGAACTCGTTCGGCAATGGCTTCACCAGCGACAACGACGACGATGGCAACCGCGGCTGCCGCGTGATCTGGACGATCGACGGCGGACACTACGGCTACCGGACCCCGGGAAGCCCGCGGCACTGGGGTGAGGAGGTGCCGGGCAATGTGCCGAAGCTCGTCGGCACCGGCAACGGCAGCCCGTGCGGGATCATGGTGTATGAGGGCAACCTGCTCCCGGCTGAGTATCGCGGCGGGGTCCTCGAGGTCGACGCCGGCACGCGGCAGGTCAATTTCTTCCCGATCTCGCGCCACGGGGCGTCGTTCCGCACGGTTTACAAGGTGTTTCTCGGTAGCGACGACCCGTGGTTCCGGCCGGTGGATGCGTGCGCGGCGCCCGATGGGTCCATCTTCGTCGCCGACTGGTACGATGCGGGCGTCGGCGGGCATGCCTTCCGCGACCAGACCACGGGGCGGATCTATCGCGTAGCGCCGAAGGGGCACACGACCAGCAAGCCGAAGACCGACTTCGCCACAACTGACGGTCTGATCGCCGCGCTCAGGTCGCCGAACGTCGCCACGGCCGACGCCGCCCGACGCGGGCTGATCGACCGGGTCGAGATCAAGGAGGGCGCCCCGGTCGCGGGCGCCGATGTTCTCGAGGCGCTCGGGAAGCTCGCGACTCCGACCACCGAGGACATCGCGCGGGCGCGGATTCTCTGGACCATCGAGGGGATCGACGCGCGGGCCGGGGCCGCCAACCCGACGCTGGCCGCGATCCTCCAGGCCGAGCGCGACCCTCGCATCCGCGAGATGGCCGTGCGCATCCTGGGCCGCGATTGCCGCGATAACGGCCATGTTCAGCTCGCGCCGGGCGCCTCCAAGCTGCCGCCACGGCGGGCCGAGCAGCACCTGAAGGAGCTGCTGCCCCTGGCCGACGACCCCGATGCGGGCGTGCGCCGCGAGCTGATCCTGGCACTCCGCAACCTGCCGACCGACCAGGTTGGCAACGCCCTGCGCAAGCTGGCGACGTCGTGGGACGGCCAGGATCGCTGGTACCTCGAGACGCTCGGCCTGGCGCTCGAGAAGCGCGAGCCGGCTTTCCTCGCCAGGCTCTTTGACGGCACGCTCTATGGAAACCTTGACCTCGAGCGATCGGGCGGGCAGACCGATCTGGCGCTGCCGCCCTACTATCCGGTCGACCGCAACGAGGCGTACATCGCCGAGGGGACGCCGGATGAGCCGGCCTCAGCGCTGAGCAAGTCGCTGGGCCTGGCGTGGCGGCTGCACCGCAAGGAATCGCTACCGCTGCTCGAGCGGGTCTTCCCTTATCTCCGTACAACCGAGCTCCAGCAGGCCGCGGACGACATCCTCGAAGGGATGCACGACCCGGCCGTGGCCGAGGTGGTGGCCAACCTGGTCCGCCGCATCAACGACCCGCTCCGGCGCAACACCCTGTATGCCATGCTCGCCGATCGGCTTTCGGGCGAATGGGGCGAGGCGCGGAACCGCCCGTGGATGACCCGGCTCATCGCCGACGCGATGGCACGCCCGGACTCACGGGTGCAGGGGATCGCGATGGCCGCCGCGACAAAGGATGCCCGCTACCGGGGCGCACTCGAGGGATTCGCCCGTGACACGAAACTCCCGATCGAGGCGCGCGTCGCGGCGGTCGAGGGGCTCGGCGAGTTCAAGATCACGCCCAACCGGTTGCCCGAGCAGCTCGTGGCCGCGGTGCGGGGAAAGTCCAGTTCCGATCCCGTCGCCGAGGCCGCCGTGCGCGTCATGGCGAGGCACTCGGGTGCCGCGGGACGCCTGGCGGAGATCGTCACGGCACGCGATTACCCGCTGGGCCTGCGCCGCGAGGCGCTGCGGGGGATGGCCAGCCGGCAGGACGGCGGCCATCGCCTCGTCGAGCTGGCCCGCGCCGGCAAGCTGCCCGCGGATCTCAAGAATGACGCGACGACGCTTCTCTATGCCTCGCCGGTACGCGGAGTTCGCCAGGCCGCGGCGAAGGTCCTGCCGCTGCCGAAGCTGGCCGGAGGCCGCACCTTGCCGCCGATCGGCGAACTGCTGCGGCGCGAGGGGAATGCCGACCGCGGCCGGCAGGTCTTCTTCCGCGACGGTGCGAATGCCTGCTCGACCTGCCACCGCGTTCAGGGGCGCGGCCACTGGGTCGGCCCCGACCTGTCGACGATCGGCGTCAAGTATGGGCGCGATGAACTGGTCCGCTCGATCCTCAGCCCGAGTGCGGCGATCGGCTACAGTTTCCGCTCGGCCGTCGTTGCGCTGGCCGATGGCCGAATCCTCACGGGCCTGCCGATCGAGGAAACCCCGGCGCGACTGGTGCTCAAGACAGCCACCGGCGAGCGCGTCGTCGTGCCGGCCGGATCGATCGAAGAGCGCCGGACCAGTGATGTCTCGCTCATGCCCGAGGGCCTGGCGCAGACTCTCACCGACCGCGAACTGGTGGACCTGATTACGTACCTGTCGACATTGCGTCAGCCAGTCGCGATCGTCGGCCAGTATCACGTACTCGGCCCGCTCGAGGGATCGAAGACCATCGCGCGGCTCGAGACGCTCGGGTCGATCGACGTCGATAACGCCGTCGACGACGGGCACGGCCGCCGCCTGAGCTGGCGACGGGTCGATGCCAACGCCGAGGGCCTGGTGGATGTCTCCGCCCTCGCCGGCAGCGAGGGCGACGCCACCGACCACGTTTATCTGTATGTTCCGCTCGTCTCGCCGGTTGCGCAGCGCGCCCGGCTGGTGATCGAGGCACCGGCCCGCGCATCCGCCTGGCTGAATGGCAAGAACCTGGCGCTTGCTCCCACCGCCGCGGGCGGCAAGAGCGGCGCTCGCGAGGTCGCGATCGACCTGCACCCTGGTCCCGAATCGCTGCTGATTCGCCTGCCGCTCGACCGGTCGTCGGCAAGCCCGGCAACCCTGGTCACCACGATCGTCGCCGACCAGCCGGTCGGGTTCGCGGCGCGGTGATGACCCGCGCCAGCACCCAGAGCCCACCCCCCAAGAAAGTCCGCCGTGACGCACGAGGCCGAGCCGACGACCGAGTCCGACACGACCGTCCGCATCGCCGTCGCCATCCCGTGTTATAACGAGGCGGCGGCGATCGCCACGGTCGTCGAATCGTTCCGCGCGGTTCTGCCGTCGGCCGAAATCCTGGTGGTGGACAACAACTCCAGCGATGACACCGGCGCGATCGCCCGTGGTTTGGGCGTGCGGGTGATCGACGTGCCCGAGCAGGGGAAGGGACATGCCGTGCGCGCGGCATTCGCCGCACTGGCGGACCAGGATGTCGTGCTCCTGACCGATGGCGACGGCACCTATCCGGCCGAATGCGCGCCGCTGTTACTCGCACCCGTGCTGGAAAATATCGCCGATATGACCGTCGGCGCCCGGCAGCCGATGCCGGGCGCCGGCGCCATGACGATCACCCGAGGGATCGGCAACCTGCTGATCCGCTCGGCGTTCCGGGTTTTGATCGGGCCGGGGAACACCGATTTGCTTTCGGGCTACCGCGCCTTCGGCCGGCGCTTCCGCCGCGCGGTGGCGCTCCGCTCGTCGGGCTTCGAGATCGAGACCGAGCTGGCCGGCGAGGCCGCCGCCCGCGGCCTGCGGGTCATGGAGATCCCCGTCCCGTACCACCCGCGCATCGCCGGAACCACAAGCAAGCTCCGCGCCTTCCGCGACGGCCGCCGCATCCTCGCCACGATCGTTTTGCTGGGGATCCGATTGCGGCCCGTGAGGCTGATTCTGATCGGAGCGCTGCCGCTGATTGCCCTCAGCTTCACGGTGCACCTGGGGTTCGCCGTCGCGGCTGGGC
>JAKAUH010000715.1 GCA_021818605.1 Planctomycetota bacterium | reverse complement strand
CGAACTCGTCGAATACAAGCGCGTCGTCGTCAGGCAAGGCGTCGCGGCCGCCGCGAAGGCCGACGAGAAGGTCCGTACCGTCACCGGCCGCATCACCGACCCGAAGGGTCAGCCGGTCATCGGCGTGCGAGTTTCGGCCGACACCGGCAATGAGCTGTCCGACTCGGCCGTCACCGACCGCGATGGCACCTTCATCATCGATGGACTCCCCGCACGCCAGCTCTGGATCACCATGGACCGGCCGCTTGAGCAGGCCGTCAAGCAGTCCGTGCTTGCCGACAGGAACGAGGTCACCGCGACCTACCGAGCCCAGGTCGACGAGAAGGCCCGGCGTGCTCTCGCGCCGGTCGCCAGCGAGCCGATTCCGCCCGACCTGCGCGACCGGCTGACCCTGGTCGACCTCACCCCTTACGGCACCAACTTCCTCGCCGACGGACCCGGCGAGCCGGGCGACCGCAACAACCTTGATCGCGTGCCGCGCGGTGTGCAGAAGCTCGGCAACGACTACTTCCTTATCGGCGACCGGATGATTCACCTCCGCGGCGAGTCGAGGAAGGTCGGGCCGGCGACCGTCCCGGGCATCAAGGTCGGCACCCGCGCGAAAAAGCTCCACTTCCTCCACGGCAGCCAGCAGCAGGTCGACGCGGGCACGGCCGTCGCGCGCTACGTGGTCCACTACGCCGACGGCACGACGGAAACCATCCCGGTCGCCTATCAAAAGCAGCTCGTTGACTGGTGGCATTTCCCCAATCAGAAGAACGACCCCACCGAGGCCCGCATCGCCTGGAAGGGCGCCAACGACCTGGTCGACAGGAACAACGAGAAGTGTGAGCTCCGCCTCTACGCCTTCGACTGGACCAACCCCCACCCCGACAAGGTCATCGCGACCATCGATGCCGTCTCGGCGATGTCGAAGTGTGACACGTTCCTGATCGCGGTGACGCTCGAACGCGACAGGTAAGCGAAGGAATGGCCATTCGCGCCTTGTCTACGTGATCTGCCCGTCCTTCATGGCGATGCGGCGGTCGGCGGCGGCGGCGACCTCGGGGCTATGCGTCACGATGACCAGCGTCAGCCCGCGCCGATGCCTCAGGTCGGCGAGCAGCCGGAGGATCTCGTCCTGGCTCTTGCTATCGAGGTTGCCGGTCGGCTCGTCGGCCAGTAGCAACGTCGGATCATTCGCCAGCGCCCGCGCGATCGCCACGCGCTGGCGCTCGCCGACGGAGAGCTGCCCCGGTCGGTGCGCGTTGCGATGCGGCAGGCCGACCTCGGCCAGGAGCGAGACGGCGCGTGGGGCGCGCCCGCGCCTGGGCCAGGGGCCCTCGAACATCGGCACCTGCACGTTCTCGACGCTGGTGAGCGTCGGCAGCAGGTGGAACGACTGGAACACGAAGCCGACCTGCCGGGCGTGATAGGCATCCAGGTCGATCGCCGCCAGCGGGTGGCCGCGGAACAGGACCTCGCCGCCGGTGGGCCGATCCAGACCGCCGAGCAACTGCAGCAGCGTGGTCTTGCCACACCCGCTCGGCCCGGTGATCGCGACGAACTCGCCCTCGCCAATCGCCAGCGACACGCCCCGCAGCGCCTCGACGTCGCCGTCGTCGTAGTGCTTGACCAGTCCCCGACCCTCGAGGATCGCCGTCGCGGCGCGGTTGGCCTCGGGGGCAGCAACCGTCTCGCTCTCGAGGCCGCGGGGGCCCGCCGGGTTCTCATTCATGGCGGAGAGCCTCGGTGGGATCGAGCGCCGCGGCGCGCGCGGCCGGATACAGTCCGCCCAGCATGCTCAGGCCGATCCCCATGATCAGACCGAGCCCCAGGACTTCCGGCGGAATCCTCGGATCGATGAACCCCTGCGATGTTGGCGAGAGTGTCAGCGCCCTCATGCCGGCCGCGGCCAGCATGCCGCCCAGCACGCTGCCGGCCAGCGCGATCGCCAGCGACTCGCCCAGGATCAGAGCCAGCACCCGCCGCCGGCGCCAGCCGACGGCGCGCAACAGCCCGATCTCGCGCGTCCGCTCAAAGATCGACATCAGCATGGTGTTGAGCATCCCGACGGCGCCCAGCACCATCGCGATCGACGCGGTCGCCCACGCCATCGCCTTCGCCAGGCGGATCTGGGTATCGGCCAGCACGTAGTCGCGCGCCGGCGTCACCGCCACGCCGGGCAACGCCGCCTCGATCCGTTTCCGCAAGGGCTCGAGAGACTCGGGTGCGGGCGATTTCGCCGTGATCACCAGGCCGGTTGCCTGCCCCTCGCGGCCCATCATCTTCTGAAGCGTCGTCAGCGGCAGGATCAGGGCTCCGTTCTCGAACAGGCTCTCGCTCTCGAACGTCCCCACCACGGTGAACGGCTCGCCCGCGACATCCAGCCGGTCGCCAACCTTCCTGTCGAGGTTGAGCGCCAGGACCCTCCCCAGCAGCACGTTGTGATCATCGCCTGGCCGGAGTGATCGGCCGTCGAGGATGCGGATGCCCCGGAACAGCAGGCTCTCGGGCACCCAGCCGTTGACCAGCACGCTCGCCAGGTTCTGGTCCTCGAACGCGACGGTATCCACCAGCGTGGGCGACGCATCGGAGACGCCATCGATCTGGCGCACGCGGTCGACCAGCCGCGCGTCCAGGCTGCTCGAGAGCTGGTTGGTGCTCCCCGCGTGCACGGCGATCAGGTCGATCCGCTTCGAGCGGTAGATCGCCTCGAACGACCGCTCGAAGTTCCACGAGATCCCGACCAGAATGATCACGGCCGCGATCGCCACCGCCAGCCCGATCGCCGTCAGCGCGGTCCGCGTCGGCCGGTTCGTGGCATTCCTGACGATCAGCGTGATGAAGCCCACCGGCCGCCCCCTTCGCTCGCCCGCCCTCGATCGTCGCACGCCGCGACCGGACAGGTTCCAATCTCCCGGAGAACCCGCGCCGACGCAAGGCGCCGGATTCTCCCCCATCCCCTCGGCCCCGACCGACGGCTCACTCACTCACCTCGGTCGGCGCATGCCCCACGAGCACATAACCAACCCCTCGCCAGACCGGCAGGAACTCAGCGTCGGGGATCACCTTTCGCGCCAGGGTCCGGACGTCGAGGTCGCGGTAGCGCTCGACCATATCGGTGAACGCGTCGCCCAGGTTCATCAGCCGCGACACGATCCAGCGATCGAAACCCGGGAAACCGAGCTTGTGACCGATCATCCGGTCGGTCAGGTTCGGCATCTCGTCGGAGACGACGATCGGCGCCCCTGGCCGCGCGACCCGCACCATCTCGCGCAGCGCGACCTCGGGGTTGTTGAAGTAGTTGAACGCCCCGATGCTCAGTACCGCGTCGAACTGATGGTCGGCGAGTGGAAGGGTCTCGGCCTCGCACTGGGCCAGCCGGACGTCGCGGCCCTCGGCGCGTCGGCGGCAGGCGTCGAGCTGCGATCGCGAGATGTCCACACCCGCGATCCGCCACTCCCTCGGCAGCCAGTCGAGATAGACCCCGTCGCCGATCGCCACATCGAGCAGGTCCAGCCGCGGCCGGTCCGGCAGATGGCGAAGCACGGCGCTCCGCGCCCGCCGCTCGCCGCCGTTGCAGAACCAGGTGAACTTCTCCCAGAAGCGGAATTTGGGCCACAGCGGGCTATCGTAGAACTCCTGCGCCACGCCGTTGTTCTCGTCCGTGCGATCCTTGAAAACGAGGATTCCGTTCGCGATCCGGTAGCGCGCCTTGCAACCCGCGCACTCGACGGCTGATTCCAGCGCCCCGAGCGGCTCCTGACACGCCGGGCAGCGCCAGATGTTCCAGTCGTCCAGCCCTAGCGCGGACTCGGCGGTCTCTCGGCTCACCGTGGACATGTCATGCCTCCGGGAAAGGGAATGTTCGAATGAATGAGTCACCGCCCCGGCGGTCGAGCTCGCGCTCATGGGCCGCCCCGATGGACCAGACAGTACCCCAGGCCGTGCCAGATTCGATGCCGCTCGGCCTCGGGCCAGACTCGTTGCGACAGCTCGACGAGATCCACATCGAAGCTCAGCGCCATCTCGACGAACTCGCGATCGAGTCCCAGCAGCCCCAGCCACCATGCGTCGAATGCAGGCACGCCGATCAGATGCCCGAGCCCCGCGCGGTGCAGGCCGGGGATCTCGTCGGCGACGACGACGACTCCGCCCGGCCGCGTCACCCGCCGCATCTCGCGCAGCGCGGCCTCATGGTCGCGGAAATAGGTGAATCCGCCGACCGTCCAGCAGGTGTCGAACGTCGCATCGTCGAACGGCAGCCGCTCCGCCTCGGCCCACGCGAGCCGCCCCGCCATCCCTGGATTCCGGGTGATGCACGCCTCCAGCCGGGTCCGCGCGATGTCCACGCCGTGAACCGTCCATCCCGCGGGCAGGAACCGCAGGTTCTCGCCGTCGCCGATGCCGACTTCCAGGCCCACGATACCGGGCCGATCGACCTCCATCAGATGGCGAAGGATCGGCATCCGCGCGCGACGTACACCGCCCTGAAGCCGCAAAAAGCCCTGTTCCCACGGCTGAAATCGCCGCCAGCCCGGCCCGTCGTAAAACGACGCGACCACCCGGTTACGGCCGGTGAGCGGCCCGATCGCCTCCAGGATGCCGTCGCGGAAGGGGTACGCG
>JAKAUH010000241.1 GCA_021818605.1 Planctomycetota bacterium | reverse complement strand
ATGCTCCAGGACATCGCAAAAAAAAAGTGGTGACCCCCGACCAGCAGCGAGCGGCAGCGGACTATCTCGGCGAGCGCTACGACGTCTCACAGCGGCGGGCCTGCGACGTGATGGGTCGGTGTCGCTCGACCGTAAGATACCGTAGAAAGCCCAAGCCGGATGAGCCGGCCCTAGTCCGCGAGATCAAGCGACTGGCGCGGCGGCATCCGCGATTCGGCGATCGCCGCATTCACGCGATGCTGGTCCGCCGCGGCTGGGCGATCAATCTCAAGCGGGTGCGACGGCTCTGGAACGAGTTGGGCCTGCGCCGGCCGGTGCGGCTGCGAAAGCCGCGGAAACTCGGCCCGAAGCCCGGGGCCAGCGCCAATAGCTGCACCGAGCGACCGGCGCGGTTCAATAACGATGTCTGGACCTGCGACTTCATCCACGACCGGACGGAGGACGGTCGCCCGCTCAAGTGGCTGACGCTGGTGGACGAATATACTCGGGAGTGCCTGGTGCGGCACGCGGCCGGGTCGATGACAGGGGGAGAGGTCCGGCGAATCGTGGCCCGGGTGGTCGGGCGGCGTGGGGCACCGAATCGCATCAGAAGCGATAACGGATCGGAATTCCTTTGCGAGGCGTTGACGGGTTGGTTGCGGGGGGCGGGGACGGAGCCGATCCCGGTTGCGGCGGGGAAGCCCTGGGAGAACGGCTACATCGAGTTATTTCACAGTCGTTTGCGCGACGAGTTCCTGGAGCGAGAGGAGTTTGAGTCGGCGGCGGATGCGCGTGAGAGGGGGAGATGGTTTCGCCGGGAGTACAACACGGTGCGGCCGCACAGTTCGCTGGGGTATGCGACGCCCAGGGAATTCAGCGCGGCCTGCGATAGGAAAGGATGTGCGAACACCTGACTTCTCGTAGATCTTTGACAGGTATGCAATTCTTTTGACGTACTTCCATTTGACGTGGACCAAAAAACGGGGGGCAGCCCACAGCTGCGGCGGAAGTCGCTGAGGAGGGCGTTCCAGCGGAGATCGACGACGCGGGCTCGCGGCATGGGGTGGGCTCCCGGCCGGGACGGTCGGCCCCGACTGGAGCAGCATCGCCGGAGCGATCGCCGATTACCAGATGCACTTCACCGGACGGACACCGTGGAACTACGAGCCCTGGCGCCCTCGTTCGCTCGGACCTGCTCCTCAAGGAACAGACACTGACTGCACATTCAGGAGTTTGGTTTCACGGCACCGGGATATGGTCGAGGATGCGCTGGAGGAGGTCGTCGGGCGTGAGTCCTTCGGCATCAGCTTCGTAGCTGACCAGGATGCGGTGACGCATGATGTCTCGGGCGAGGCTCTTGACGTCGTGCGGCGTCACGAAGTCTCGGCCCGAGAGCAGCGCGTGGCCGCGGGCGGCGCGAACGAGCGCGATCGTGGCGCGCGGGCTGGCGCCCAGCTCGATCAGGGGGGCCATGGGCAGGCCGTAGGCGGCCGGCTCGCGGGTCGCACGGACGAGGTCGACGATGTACTCCTTGATCGCCGGCGCGATCCGGATCGACGCGGCCTGGGCGCGGAAGGCGGCGACGTCGGCGGGCCCGTAGAGCGGGGGCAGATCGAGGGCCGGCTCATGAGATTCGGCGTGGGTCGTTTCGGAAACGCTCGGCAGTTCGAGCATGGCCAGCTCGGCCTCGCGGGCCGGATAACCGACCACCAGCTTCATCAGGAACCGGTCGAGCTGGGCCTCGGGGAGTGGATAGGTTCCCTCGTGCTCGATCGGGTTCTGGGTGGCCAGCACCCAGAAGGTGGGCGGCAGCGTGATGGTCTCGTCGCCGACGGTGATCTGGCCCTCCTGCATTGCCTCGAGCAGGGCGCTCTGGACCTTGGCGGGCGCTCGGTTGATCTCGTCGGCGAGCAGGACACTGGTGACGATCGGGCCTGGACGGACGTCGAACGTGCCCGTGGAAGGCCGGTAGATCTGCGTGCCGGTGAGGTCGGCGGGCAGCAGATCGGGCGTGAACTGGATGCGCCGGAAGGGCAGGTCGAGCGCCCGAGCGAGTGTCCGGACGGCCCTGGTCTTGGCCAGGCCCGGGACGCCCTCGATCAGGACGTGTCCTCCGGCGAGCAGAGCGATGACCAGGCGCTCGAGGAGCGTCCGCTGCCCGACGACCTGGCCCTCGATGCGATCGATGAGCCGCACGAGTCCGCTCTGGGCCTCCGCGATCGCGGGTTGAGGCCGGTCGGGATCGTCGATAACCATCAGCCAGCAGATCCCCTCGTCATCGTGGTCTCGGGCCGGTTGGCGGGCCCCTTCGCGGTTCCGCGATGCCTCGGCCCGGAGAGTCACTGGAATCGGGCCGTCGCTCGCGGTCGATTGGTGCCGCGACGATCCTCGGGCAACCGGGTAAAGGACGGGGGCCGTCGGCCGGCCCCCTGGACTGAGTGAGTTGCGTTCGGATCGTCTGGCTCGGAAAAAGGATGGCGGAGTGCAGTCGGTCTGGACAGGGAGTGAGCCGAGAATCCCGGTCCGGGTAGTCTGCGGTCTCGGCTCGTGAGGCGCGGGTGCTACTCCCTCGAGGCCCGCTTCCGCTCCATCAGGCGGCGCAGGATGTCGCCCGCAGCGTCGCTCGTGTCCTTGAACGCCGGCTTGGCGGGGCCGGTCTGCTTTGCCTGCTGCTGCTGGGCCTTCTTGGCGGCGTAGAAGGGATTCGACTCGTCGATCAACTCCTCGACGGCCTCCTCCGCATCTTCCGCGTCCGCGTCCGCGTCCGCGTCCTCATTTTCGTCTGGCTCCTCCACGATGGATTCGCCTTCCGACGCGAAATCCTCGGCGGTCGGGGCCTCGTCGTCGACGGGCTCTTCTTCCTCCTCTGTCTGCCTCTCGTACTCGTCGTCACTGGCCGATGGGGGAGGCGTTGGCTTCGACGGTGCCGCCTTGGCGTCCTTGAAGGCCGTGATTGTGATGGTGTCCCCGCCGTAGACGGTTGGCCGTTCGGCCGCGGCACCGCCGCCTTCGCCCAGCAGCCAGGAGTCGATTTCGTCCCCCGAGACGTCGTCCGGCGACGCTGTCTTGGCCGCGGCCGAGGCGGGAGCGGCGGGCGCCCTCGCCGCAGGCGCCGGCACATCCGCGATCGAGACGGCGAAGGTCAAGGGGCCAACCTGCACCAGGTCGCCGTGCTTCAGGCGAGCCTCGGCGGTCAGCGCCTTGCCATTGAGGAGCGTGCCGTTCCGGCTGCCGAGGTCGCGTACCATCACCGTATCGGCACCGATCGTGAACTCCGCGTGCTCCCGGCTCACTTGCTCGCTGTTTGGACGGAGGTGACAGGTCTCACCCCGCCCAATCTTGAAATTGGGCCCAGCCAAGGGAATCACCTTCCCCTCGGGCTTGCCTCGAACGACCACCAACTGAACTTTCATGTAATCCGTCCCGACCCCCGGGGTCCTCAACGACTAAGATCCGCGTCCACTCGAACCAGGTTAAAACCTCCGGCCCAGCCATTTGGGTGGGATCGATCCGACATCCCTCCCTTCTCACGTTCAAGGCCGACGCCATGGTCCACACGGGGCTCGCGGGCAGCCCAGGATGACACGTATTCGGAAATCATGAGGACATCAAGGCAATCTCGGCACGGTGCTCCCTCCAGCCTCTGCCCTCTCGCGGGTTGTGGCATATCGCGGCGAATCGGTTGTTGCGAGAGAACGAACCAGCAGGACGGGAGGGTAAGGCAAACGTGACCCGATCGAACTCTATCATTGTAGCCTATCGTTTCCGAGATCCAAGATCCTAATCCCGGCCGATTTCGCAGCCGGCCACGATGCGGCGGCCGGGCGGAGCAAGTCCGCCAACTCGCGGCGGAGCAAGTCCGCCAACTCGCGGCGGAGCAAGTCCGCCAACTCGCGGCGGAGCAAGCCGTGTTTAACGAGCGTCGGTCCAATCGACGAGGCGGTATCTCGAGCGCTCCAGTTCGTCCGCGCGTTGGAGCAGGGCCTCCGGCCAGTCGACAGACAGCGATTCCATGCCGATCGCGGCCAGGATGGGGTTCTCCAGGCGACCTCGCCATTCCTCGAGCGAATCCGTCTCCTCCGCCAGGTCACTGATTCCCGGTAGCTCTGGGACCCGGGACGAGCGGCGGAGCAGGATCGAGCCGTGCTGAAGGATCGCGCCACCGCGTCGTCGCTGCGCGCTGCCGACCAACTTCCAGTCATCGGATACGATATCTTCCGGATCGCGGCCCGTAAAGCAGAGAAGCGCGTCCACGCTTTCGGCTGGTTGCGAAGCCGGCCCGTCGCCGCGGAGCCGCGCCGGGACTCCTCGACCGGCAAGTACGCCGGCGATCGCCTGGTGCACCGTCCGATAGAGGCGTGTGTTGGGACGGCCCAGCGGCGACTCGGGCGGGATGGCGATGGCATAGGTCAACTCGCGATCATGCCAGATCGCGCCTCCGCCGGTTGGCCGCCGAACGATCGGGACTCCCAGCCATCGCGGCGCCGAGCGGGCGTCGGCGATTCGCTGAAAGTAGCCGAGGCTCAGCGTCGGCGCCGTCCATCCGTAGAAACGAAGATACGCTAGCCCGCCGCGCGCGGAGTCCAGCATCGACTCGTCGACAGCCATGTTCGACGGGCCGTCAGCCGTGGCG
>JAKAUH010000392.1 GCA_021818605.1 Planctomycetota bacterium | reverse complement strand
TACCGGACACCCGTACGGAAGCCCGTGCGCGTCACCGGGCGCTCGCCCCGGATCGCCGCGACGAAATCCGCCTCGACCTGCCATCCGCCGCGCATCGCGTCGGGGACCGCCAGCGGCCGTATCCCCTTTTCGCCGCGGCGGGCCCCCCGGATCTCGTCGCGCGAGAGGTCGTAGATCAGCGTCCCCTCGCTGCCGTACAGAGCAACTCCCATCGCGTTCTCGTGCCAGACCACTCCGCTGATCCGGTAAACCCCACACGAACCATCTTCCTGCGTCGTCAGAACTTGCACGCTGTCCGATGTACCAACCTTCACTCTCTTCCCCAGCTCGGGATCCAGCCGGTGCGGGATCAGCTTCGACGCATACGCGAGCACCCGGTTCGTCGGCGTCACCCACCGCAGCACCGTCTCGTATAGAATCCCGAGCGACAACATGTTGAACCCGGAATAACGCGTCATCTGCCGCCAGCTCAACGGTGAATCCGCGTCCGCCAGACTGTCACTCAGCCCGTGGACATGCACCTCCCGCAGCTCGCCCAGCCATCCCGAATTGATGAGCGACCGCAGGAAGGCATCGCCCGTCAGGCCGTAGGGGCTCGGAACGATCATCGCCGTCAGTTGCGGTGCCTCCTGAGAGTGGTCAAACATCCGCTGCGCTTCCCGGGCATTCATCGCCATGCGGGCTTCCGTCAAGACATGCTTGCTGGCATCAAGCGCAGCCAGGGTGACGGGACAGTGAAGATACGGCCAGGCACCGATCACGATCGCGTCGACGTTCGGTCTGGCGACCAGGTCTTCCCAGTTTCCGTAGACTCTCGGGATATCGAATTCGCGGGCGACGCGCGCGGCCGTCTCGCGACGTCGGTTGCAGATCCCTACGACCTTGACGCCGGGGATGTTCTGGAAACCTGGCAGGTGACGGGCGCGGGAGATCCTTCCCGCGCCGATGATCCCGATCCGGATTTCGCCCGACGCCATCGGCCGCTCCACAATGTTCCGCGTCGCAGGCTGGGTCGAAAACCTCTGTCCCTGAGTGATTCTATCCGCCCGCTCGCTCGATCGCGATTGCGTCGCGGGGGAACGGGAAGATTTGGGGACTCGACCGCGGGACAGTTCTCGGCTGACCTGCCGTCGTTCCAAACGAATCGGGAGACCCGGACATCGAGCCGAAAGGCGGTCCGTCGGGTTATTCCGGACCCCAGTTCCCCTCGGTTACCGAGACGGTCGGGACATTCGGGGCGGGCATCGTCGTGGGCGCGACCGGGATGCCCCCGTTGATGTTGCGGATCTTGCGCGGCCTGTTGGGCGAGTAGTCGAAGCCCCCGTAACCGCTGACATAGAACGGCCGGCCGCGTTCCGGCGGATAGATGGGGCGATAGGCGACGTTTGTCCCGGGCACGTTCTGGTTGCGATACCACGGACCGGCGCCGTGACAACCCGATAGGCCGACCAGGAGAACGAGGAATCCTCGAAGCCGAATCCTCTGCTTCTCGTGCTTGTTCCTGGCCATGTGCCCAATCCTTCTCACTTCCACACGTACCCAGCGGAACTCTCGCCCGATTCCCGCGCCGGTGCATTCCCCGACTCTTTTATCGGAGATTCCGGCGCGGTAGATCGGGGAATCTCGATCGCCTAGGATGATAGGCGGCGCCGACGCGAGCCTCGCGGCAACGTGGCCGCTCGTCCGGCGGGGATTCACTCGGAATCTGGCTCAGGAAGCACCATCATGAGAGTCGCAATCCTGTCCCTGATCGCGATGATTGTCTGCCAGGCGATGTCGGCGGCCGCGCGCGCCGAGCACGCCAGGATCGAGCTCGTGGTCGCGGGCGGGGGCGAGCAGGCGACCGCGAACGTTGACCAGACTCCTCCCGAATGGGGCAAGAACCCCCGTCCGGTCCTGCGGGTCAAGGCCAACGAACCGATCCAGCTCCGGTTCCTGTTCACCAACGTCTATCCTCACAAGACCCTGGAAAACGTGGTGATCCACCTGTTCGTGGTCCGCCAGGGGAAGGTCGGTCAGAAGGAGCTCCCCGACCTGAAGGGGGACGTGGTCATGGAGACCGCGTTTGACATGGATTTCAAGCCCGGCGGCAAGGCCGGCCAGCGGTCCCGCATCAGGATTTCCGAGCCGGGCGCCTATCTGGTCCGCGTCGAGTCGCGGAACACCGGCAGCGACCACGAGCACTTCGCGGCGATCGACCTGGTCGTCACCGGGGCGCCCTGAACGCGATCCGGTCCGCCCGTTACCCGACGATCGGCCCGGTTTCTGGAGAAATCCTCAAGATCCGCTCGCCTTGAACGCTCGGAGCGACCCGCGTAATCCGTTCAAGGCGGTCCGCCCGCGGCGCCGATCGAAACCCTGTCGCCGTCCCGGTGATTCACCGGGGCGTGCCAGGTTCCGTTCGGCAACCCGTCGCGGTGGGGCGTCATGGTGGATCGATCCTCAAGCCGATCGTTGCGACGTCTGCCCGCGATCGGCATTACCCTGGCGTTCTGGATTCTGGTGGGGGACTGGCTGGTGCCGGCCGAGCCGACGCGTGCGCCCTCAGCGGAAGCGTTCTGGGCGGCGGGCGTCGCCCGTCCGATCGCGGTCCAGGATGGCCGGGCGATGTTCCGCGTGGCGACGCCCGGGGCGGCCGCGGAGACCCTGATCGTTGTCTCGGCGCTGTCGCGTTCGCCGGGCCCCTACCCGATCCGACTGGTCGCCAGGCCGGCGAGGCGGGCCGAGATCCCCGTCCTGGCCGACGACGGCCGACCTCGTGAGTTTCCGGTCGAGTCGGTCGCCCCACTTCGAGACGATTCGCGCGGATCGGCCGCGAACCCGCCGATGCCTCCGTCTGTCCGCGAATTCCACATCATGGTTCGCGAGGGTGATCCCGGCAGCCCGAGTAACTACGTCCCGATGAAGGGCGTACTCCGCGGAGTGGGGCGTCACGTGCAGGTCTACGTCGCGAGTGAGGATGTCCCGACGGTCGCCCGGGCCGCGCTGGAAGACGCGATCACCACTTTTGACGACAGCATCCTGCCAGCGGCACGCGACCGCTTCGGACCCGCGCGCGACGTGGACGGCGACGGCCGGTTCACCATCCTCTTCTCGAGCTGGCTCGACCATCTGGGCGGCGGGCGGCACGCGGTCGACGGATTTGTCCGGGTCGCTGACCTCGACGCGACCGTCCCGGCTCCGTTCGGCAATCGTTGCGACATGATGTATCTGAACGCCGGCCTCCAGGCCGGCCCGTACCTTCGCACGATCATCGCCCACGAATATATGCACGCGGTTGTCTACACGCGGAAGTCGCTGGAACACCCCCGCGACAACCAGCCTGGACCCGAGGAAGAGAGCTGGATCGACGAGGCGATGGCCCACCTGGTCGAGGAGAGCCATGGGTTCTCGACGTCGAACATCGACTATCGCGTCAGCGCTTACTTCTCCGACCCGGAGCGTTATCGCCTGGTGGTCGACGACTACTTCGCCGCCGACCTGTTTCGCAGCCACGGATGCCGGGGCTGCACTTATCTTTTCCTACGCTGGTGCGTCGCGCGATACGGGCCGGATCTCCTGACGAGGCTGGCGACCTCGGGCCGACGGGGGATTCCGAACATCGAGGCGTCGACCGGCTCGTCGTTCGCGTCGTTGTTCCGGCGGTGGTCGGTCGCGACATTCCTCGACGGTCGGGACGACCGGGGCCCCTCGACCCTCGACGGCGGCGACGGCCACGGCGGGCGGCGGAGCCTGAGCCTGCGCGGCCCAGTCGACGACCGTGAGTTCGCTGGCCCTCGGTATCGCTGGGTTGAGCCCGACGGCCGGCCGCATCGCTGGGATGCCCTCGGCACGAGCTGCCATTACGTCCTGTTGCAGGGCGACCCCGAGGGCGCGGTGGAGATCCAGGTCGAGGGTCCGCCCCAGGCTCGCATCCAGGTGACCGCCCTGCCGCTCGGCTCCGGCCACGCCCGGCTCGGCCTGGAAGTCAGGCGTGAGAACCGGCCGGATGCCGCACCGGCGATCCGGGCACGGATCATCGAGGGACACGGCGTTCCTGTCCGGCTCTCGGCCCTGTCCTGGGAGCCGCTGATACCCGCGCCCCGTCCTCGGGTCGACGGACCTCGGCCCGGCCGGCTCGACATGCTCGGCATCGCGTCGGCGTTCGGGACCTCGGCCCTGGACGCACACGGCCAGATCGAGTCGGCCGAGATCCGGCTTGACGGTGTCGCCGCCGGCTCGGGACCCCTGGCGGTCAAGGTCGTGGGGACCGATGCCAGCGGCCGGCGGGTCAATGCCTGGGCCGAGCTCGAGGACGCGCCTCCCGCCGCCTCCGCCATCCCCGGAATCCCCCCGCGCGCCCGGGTCTCAACCGCTCGATCCCCGGCCTCGCGGCCGACCGCGGGCGGCGGCATGCGAGACAGAAAAGCGGTTGACCCGGCCCGCCCGCGACCATAGATTGGTCGGCCACCCGCGCGCTTTTTGACGAGCCAACCCCGCGGCCGATGGATCGATGATGAGATCCACAAAGTCTTATTTTGCGCATGCGTGGTAAGAAATGAGTCGCGAATGCGAACCTTCCACAGTTCGGTGCTGGTGCTGGCGCTGGCCGGCCTCGCCATCGTTTTCGGGC
>JAKAUH010000923.1 GCA_021818605.1 Planctomycetota bacterium | reverse complement strand
TCCAGCTCAGCCTCGGCGTACTTCTTCTGGCCGAGCAGGCTGGCGCCCAGGAGCGACCGGGTTTCGAAGGCGCGCCAGTTGTCCGGGTTCTTCTTTTCGTGGACGGCCAGGGCCTCGCGGAGGATGGGCTCTGCCTTCGCCGGCTGGTCGACCAGGTAGGCGCGCGCCAGGTGGTTGATCGAGCGGAGGGTCTGGGGATGCTCGGGGCCTCGGGTGGCGCGGCGGCGGGCCAGCGCCTCCTCGAATAGCGGCAGCGCCTCGGCGAGCCGGCCGGCGGCTTCATACGCCACGGCGAGGTTGCTCATTGAGACCAGGGTATCCGGCTGATCGGGGCCGAGCGTGGCGCGCCGTCGCCGGTACGAGTCCTCGAAGACCGGCAGGGCTTCGTCCAGCCGTCCAGCGTCCTGGAGCGCCACGGCCAGGTTGCTGAGGGAAAACAGCGTATCCGGGTGATCGGGGCCCAGGTTCTTCCGCTGGAGGTCGAGCGCCTCGCGGAGCAGATCGATCGCCTCGCGATACCGGCCCCGCAGCCGGTAAAAGTTCGCCAGGTTGTTCATCGAAACGAGCGTCTCGGGATGCTCCAGCCCCAGCACCCGGCGACGGCGGGCGAGGGCTTCCTCGTAGAGCGGCAGGGCCTCGTCGAACAGACCGGCCTCGCGCAAGCAGCTCGCCAGGTTGTTCATCGAGAACAGCGTGTCGGGGTGGTCGCGTCCGAGGATCGCCGCGCGGCGCGCCAGCGCCTCGCGATACAGGGCCAGGCTCTCGGCGAGCCGGCCGGCGGCCTGGTAGGCCATCGCGAGGTTGTGCTTCGAGCCGATCGTGTCGGGATGCTCGGGCCCGAGCGTGGCGTGCCGGCGCTCGAGGGTGTCAGCCAGCGAGGCGATCGCCAGGTCGAGCTGGCCCCGGTCGAGCTGCAGGTGCGCCAGGTCGTCGGCCGAGCGCAGGGCCTCGGGGTGATCGGGGCCGAGTGTCCGGCGTCGCAGGGCATACGCCCGCTCGAGCTGGACGCCGGCGCGGTCCAGGTCGCCGAGGTAGTAATAGGTCTCGCCCAGCGCGGCGCGGACGGACCCCTCGACAGCGGGCTTGTCCCGGAACGTGCGGTCGATGCCCGACTCGGCCGTGTCGATCGCCGTGCGGAGCGAGACCTCGCGGCCCAGCCCACCCTCCTGGTCCTTGGGGCGGGCGGCGGCGAGGACCTTATTCTGGAGGAACTCGAGGACCGTTTGCATCTCGGCACGCGAGCGGTTGGCCCGGGATTCGGCGGCGAGGGCGCGGTCGCGCTGGTGGCGGAAGACCACGGCCGAGGCGGCCGCGCCGGCAATCACGGTGAGGCCCAGGACCACGGCGGCGAGCGTCGCCGCGGCCAGCCCGGGATTCCGGCGGCACCATCGCCAGGATCGCTCGAAAACGCCAGCACGCCGGGCCAGGATCGGCCGGCCCGCCAGGTGCCGGTCGAGGTCGTCGGCCAGCGCCTCGGCGTCGGAATAGCGCCGACCCGGCTCCTTCTCCAGGCACTTCAGGCAGATCGTCTCCAGGTCGGCCGGAACCTCCGGGCGCAGCCGCCGGGGCGGGACGACCTCGTTGGAGACAACCAGTTTGAGCGTCTCGAGTTGTGACTCGCCCACGAACGGCGGCCGGCCGGTGAGGGCCTGATAGAGAATCGAGCCAAGAGCGTAGACATCCGCGGCGGGCCCGACGTGCCGCGACTGGCCCTCAGCCTGCTCGGGGGCCATGAAGCTGGGCGAGCCGAGCACCTGACCGGTGATGGTCCGGCCAGCGTCGCCGTCCATCAGCTTGGCCAGGCCGAAGTCGCCGACCTTCGGCACACCGCCGGCGGTGATCAGGATATTACTGGGCTTGAGGTCGCGATGGACGACGCCCGCGGCGTGCGCGGCATCAACGGCACGGGCAAGGGTCGCGATCAGCGCGGCGGCCTCGGCCGCCGGCATCGGATGCTCGGCCAGTCGTTGTGCCAGGCTGCCCCCCTCGGCGAACTCGAGGGTCAAGAACGGCTGGCCCTCGTGCTCGCCGATGGCGTGGATCGCGATGATGTTCGGGTGGTGCAGCCGGGCGACGGCGCGGGCCTCGCTCCCGAATCGCTCGCGCTGGTGGCTCGTGGCGTACCGCCCCTCGGCGATCGTCTTGATCGCCACGACCCGGTCGAGAACCAGATCGCGCCCCTTGTACACCGAGCCCATGCCGCCGCCGCCGATGCGGGCGAGGACCTCGAGGCCCGGGAAGGTCGGCAACGGCTCGGGCTCGTCGAATCCGCGGCCCATCGGGCCGGACAGGCCCAGCAGCGCCAGCAGCCGCTTGCGACGCTCGATCCGGCGGTTCAACTCGGCGAGCAGGCCCGGGGCGAGCCCGGCCGTCCAGTCCATCGGCGGTTCCTCGCCCCGGTGTCGGGAGTCCTCCCACCGGTTCAGCAGGTCGAGGATCGGGTCGAGCGGGACCTCGAACGGCTCGACCCCGAGCACCACCGTGGGCGGCTCCGGCTCGCGCCGCGAGTCGCCCGGCCCCGTGTTGGTGGCCGGCTCCAATTCTGGTTCCCCTCCCGGCCGCGACTTGGCCATCGGCCCCTCCGCCTGGGAGTCTGTCCCACGACGCTCTGAGGCCCTTGCCGGGTGGACATTGCCCACCGATTCGAGGCCTCGACCGGTGGGTGATACCCACCCGACATCGCACAACCGCCCTTTCGAGACAGACTCTGACTGGCCTCGCCAGGCCGCACCCGACCGATCGCCCGGCGCAGATCCATGATAGAGCCCCGGGAGGGCGGATGTCTGCGCCGTCGGATCGCGCTGCGGGGCCAGACGTCCCGTCCGGGGTTCGTCACGACTCCAGAACGGCCTGGGCAGCGGCCCCTCCCGGCCGCGGAAGAGGCCGCCCCCTAAACACTACAATTGTGCTTATGTCACATTTTGTTGCTATTGGAGTCTGACCCCTTGGCCAAGCGGACAGCATGCCGAACCTGATTCGCTGGTTCGCCGGCTGGCTGGCCGAGGCGAAGGATGTCCGGGAACGGTTGGCGCAGTTGGAGGAGGCTTTCAAGGGCACCGGGACCGCGGCGGAAAAAACCGCAGTAGAGTAGAGTCGAGGTGTGGCGCGGTGGCAGCATCAGTGGATCATGCTCCGTTTCCACACCCCGCTCATCGAACCGGGCAGGCGGATTTCCCGCACCCGGCTCTCGGACAAGGCCTGTTGGATCATCAAGGTTCCACACCGCCATCAGCGTAGGCTGGCGCACGTCGGTGTGTCATCGCGTCCGAGACGTCCAAGCCCATAATTCGGGAGTTGTCAGGCTTGCGCCAATCTCCGGGCTTTCGGTCTCTTCCGACGACGGGCCTTGAACTGAGGTCCCTTCCCTCCACCGGCGTTACCCGGCTTCATCGGTACTACGAACCCCTCCGCCACCCAAGGCGGCCCGGCCTCTCCCTCGCGGGCGTCCGGTTGAGGGTCACGCGCCCTCACCGCCTGGGGCTTCCCGTGTTGCGTTGGATCTCCATGTACAGGCATGCCGTCGTCATTACCCCGGTGGCCCGCTGGGTCCGATCGCTCGTGGTCCGGCCTATTCCAGCCTCGCCCTGGTCGCCAGCGACTGCGGCCTTCCCCGCCAAGTTGCCGGGTCGGCGTCCACATCGGTCGTTTCGAGGCCTGCTCGAGGTTCACTCGCGTTACGGCCTGCCTGCTCGCCGCATGGCCCGAAGCCACGCGTTTGTCTCGAAGGCTCCGACGGCCTCGTTGCCTCCACCGCCGCTCCGATAGCTACCGGCTGGAGCGAACCAGTTGCCGGGTGGGAGTTGCACCCAATAAAGATCAACACCCTTTCACGGCGCACAACCTGGTCTGACCCCTAGGCTTTTCGGCTTTTCGGCCCCAGGCTTGTAGGCCTGAGGCTTCCGGGCCCTCACTGCGTCAACTCCGAGCGCCGCCGGTGGCAACGGCGACTGGCCGATGTGGCGGCACGACCCGTCGCAGACCGGTTATCAGCCGACGGCCGGGGCCATGTCGAAGGAGCCTCGCATCCTGGCCCGGCACTTGCCCGGCGACTCGCCCGGCGCGGCCACGTTTGCCGACTTGCTCGGCTCGGGCCGGGGCACCGAGGCTCTCGTGCTGGCCGGGGGGCGACTGTCCGCCTACGCCAACGCCGGTCGACGGCTCTGGGTATCTCGCCCGCATGGCCATGTCCTCGATCATGAGCAGTGGGTCGAGGACATCGGCGACGGCCGGAACGAGGTCGTCGCGCTGGCCGGTCAGGTGGGAGGCACCCGGCAGGCGTGCCTCAATCCTGGACGGAAGGACCGGCGAGCGGCGGTCGGCGATCGACTTCGTCATCGGCGACCTCGGCGGGACGGGGCTCTGCGGCGCCTCCTTGCCCGGAGCCCGGGGAAAGCAGATCCTTCTGATCACCTCGATGCTGCGGCAGGCGGCGAACGACGCCGTGCCTGAATTGACGCCGCCCGGCAGCCCGCACCTGGCCCGGCCGATCGTCAACGGCGAGTTTTTCCTCTGGACCTTCGACGGCCGCAAGCCTGAGCGAAAAGGGAGCCCGACCCCGGCCGAGTATTACGCATAAGCATAGTCGGCCTCGAACGGCGTCAAATGAAACCTCGCGT
>JAKAUH010001176.1:3451-4621 GCA_021818605.1 Planctomycetota bacterium | reverse complement strand
TGAACGCCTGCCAGATAGCCTGACCAGGACCCGAGGTCGGGACGTTGATCAGGAGCAGAGAGCCCGGCGTTGAGCTGGCTGGCTGACGTCGAGTGTCGTTGAGGTCGCAAGGGCGACGCGTACGGGGATTTCGTCGATCAGGGAAGCGCACTCCGGCCGGCCCGGCCCGGGCAAAAGGCCCAAAAGGGGCCCAAAAGGACAGGCATAGTACCGCCAAGGGGCCCAAAAGGAAAGGGGCCCAAAAGGACAAGTACCACCGGCTCGGCACCAGTCGCCCACGTCTTCTAGCATGCATGCCTGCAATTGCCAGCCGAAGAATGCCTGTCCTTTAAAAGACCCCTTCCGTTGCTCTACGCCACCATTCTCGCCAGATTGCTTGGATGCGCCAGCGGCGGTAATATGCCTGTCCTCTATCTGTCCCTTGGATGCGCCAGCGGCGGTAATATGCCTGTCCTCTATCTGCTCTTCTATCTGTCCTCTCTTGTCCTCTATCTGTCCTCGTCCCCTTTTCTCTCCTCGCGGGATCCGCGGAACCGAACGGCGTTGTTTGTGGACAGCGGGCGACTCTGGCGGGTCGAGGGCTCAGGTCTGCGCGGATTCGCCTCGGTCGACGGCCCTGAGCGTCCATTCGAGACGCACGCCCAGAGCATCGGCGTACCGGTTGAGCGTGGCCAGGGTTGGGTTCCTGCTCACGCCGACTTCCAGCTTGTGGATCGCGGCGCGATCCATCCCGGACCGCCTGGCGATATCGGCCAGAGTCAAGCCCTGGCGTTCTCTCTCGGCCCTGAGCGCGGACACCAGCGTGCGCGATGGCCGCACGGGCGGTCCGGCCTGTCGCAGCCGCATGGCGTGGTCGAACGCCTCGCGATCGATCTGCCCGCCCTCCAGGAGAGCCCGAAGGCTGGGATTCCCCTGATAATTCCGCTCGATGAGGTCGTCGCGCTCGGCACGTTGCATCGCGGCTCGAGGCGTCTGGGTTTCACCACGTTTTCCTGGCCTGGCCATTGCTCGCCCCTCAATCTTCGCTCGGCTCGAATGCAGTGATCGGTCGGATGACGGGAATGTCCTCCTCGAGGATCTCGAAGGCGACGGCGATGAAGCGGTCGGTGAAGGTGTATCCGAACACAAGGCAGTGCTCGGGGAATGAGCGGTTCGGGACTGTTCTATAGC
>JAKAUH010001176.1:0-3441 GCA_021818605.1 Planctomycetota bacterium | reverse complement strand
TCATCGAGCAGGAACGATTCGACCTCGTCTTCCGTCAGATCGTGAGCCCATACCTTCTGGCGATTTCCTTTCGGCTGGCCTGGATCATCCCAGACGATCCGGGCATCCGATCGCTTGATCCCATCGCAACGACTTCGCCGGGCCATCGCCGTCTCCTGGTCTGTAGTATTAGATTACCACAGAGCCTCGGGCCACGGAAGATGGCACCCCGAAGGAAGATGGGCAAGAATCTGGATAAGATGGGCATCAGCCAGACCGCCCAGATTCTCGCCAGGAAGCTACAGGACGTGTCATTCGGGTCAGGATCTAAATCGACAGTTGTCAACCGGTCCGGCGGGCCGATCTGGCCTGCCCGTCCGAGCCCTCGCCGCTGGCGGCCGGGATCCGACGGGCACCACCCTCCCGGCTGCCAGCCGCCGGCCGGTCCGGCGGGCCGGGATTGGACTACCCTTGGCCCACTTACCCGCCAAACCAATACGCCCGACCGACCGACCGATCCCGCCCACGGCCGATCAACTTCCGAACAGGATCGCCGTCCAGGTCGGGCGCATGCCCGATTCGAATCCACCAGACACACGGCGCCCGGCCGCGCGGATCGACCGGGGATTTGAAGCGACCGCCGCCATTGTGGTAGGTTGACCGGGACGGGTCCCAGGAATCGCCCCACCTCGACACCCTGTGAGAGGACGACAGCATGGCGGGGACGGCCCAAAAGGGGACGGCCCAAAAGGGACACGGCCCAAAAGGACAGGCATAATACCACCGGCTCGGCACCAGTCGCCCACGCCTTCTAGCAGGCATGCCTGCAATTGCCAGCCGAAGAATGCCTGTCCTTTAAAAGACCCAACCGAGGCCCAGAGGCCGATCGAGGAGAAACACACCGATGTGCTCACCGACATTGCTTGAATTGACGATTCCTGAGTTGAAGCGACTCTTCTACGTCGGCGTTCTTTTCCTCATGCTGTTGAACAACCCAGCACCCGCGGGCGTCGCGTACGGGCGGTCAGACATGATGTGGAACGAGTTAAGTGGTGTTCAAATCCTCGAGGGACCCGATGCCGTATTCGCGTTCGTGGAAGTGGAGAAAGTCATAGACCACACGAGTCTACTTTCGAAGCTCGAGTCGAGGCATCCATCCACACGGATTGTTTCGCAATCGCTCATCATGATCGACGGCAAGGGAAACAAGGTCGAGATTCCGATCGTGCTCTCGGGCGACGAGGAGGGGCCGTCGATTAATCCCAATCTCTCTCGCATTTTCGTGTTTAAGGGAGATATCTTTCTGCTTCGATTCCTTTCCGACCCTGACCCGCCGACCATCTACAAGTTGCAAAAGGATCGCTTCGTTCGCGTCCGCGAGGGGGACGCGGGCGAGATGACCAAGACTATCTGCTCCAATCGAAATACTAGGCTGCTGAAGGATCGGGAAGCCGTCCTGGACGATCTGACCAAGGGCAGTCGTTGGCGGTATATCGGGAGCGAAGATCGCTCAGAATACGTATGTTCCCGACATAAACTAGTCATCAAACTCGTCGTCGACGATCGCAAGAATACATTACCCCGCGTCAGGTACGTGGTTTCAGAATCTCTATCGGCCGAAAAGCCGTGGACGAAGACCTTAATCGAGATCGACGTGCGTGTTCGGAAAGTCAAGGACGCAGAGGGTGGAAGAAAGGGGGACAAGAAAGCGGGACAGGGGACAAGAAAGCGGGACAGGTCCGCTATTGACAAGACAAGAAAAGGGGACGGGGGCGAAGAAAAGGGGACGGAACTAATATTGAGTGACTGCATCCAATATTAGTTCCGTCCCCTTTTGATGTTCCGTGGGTGAACGAGAAGATTGATCATGGAAGAATTGGAGGAAGAATTGGTGTCAGATCATTTTTTCCCCGTGGAAGAATTGGTGTCAGATCATTTTTTCCCCGCGAAATATGAAAAAGACCCTGGAAGAATTGGTGTCATGGAAGAATTGGTGTCAGATCATTTTTTCCCCGCGAAATATGAAAAAGACCCAAAAGGACAGGCATAGTACCGCCGGCTCGGCACCAGTCGCCCACGCCTTCTAGCAGGCATGCCTGCAATTGCCAGCCGAAGAATGCCTGTCCTTTTTGGGGTTGCTTTTTGGGGTTGGGGTTCCCCGGCTCGGCACCAGTCGCCCACGCCTTCTAGCAGGCATGCCTGCAATTGTCAGCCGAAGAATGCCTCCGCAAGACGCCCACCGGGGGTCAGATCCCCCGCTCGAAAATCCAGATTTCGACGCGACATCCGCCCATCCAGCCGATACAATGTTTGTTTAACCCGTGCGCCCGGTCGCGCGGAGGGTACGGGCGATCCCGATGGATGCCCGACCAGACGGAGCGGACCTGAAACGAAACGAAACGAATCGAACCGACGGCAGCGTGGAATACCAGGGAGAACGCCGATGATCATCGTACCCGGGCAGGCCGGCAGGGACCTGTGCGACGCCGAGCTGGGCGTCACGCGGCGGGACATCCTCAGGGTCGGGGGCTCGGGCCTTCTGGGCATGGGCCTGGGCACGCTGCTGGAGCTCCAGGCGGCCTCGGCGACCGCCCGGGGCGCCGAGGTTGGCCGCGGGCCCGGCTGGGGCAAGGCCAGGAGCATCATCATGGTGTACCTCCAGGGCGGGCCGAGCCACCTGGACCTGTGGGACCCCAAGGACAACGTCCCCGACAACGTCAAGAGCCAGTTCAAGGCGATCCAGACGAAGGTCCCCGGCACCGTGGTGACGGAGATCCTGCCCCGGCTGGCGCAGATCACCGACAAGTTCACGTTCGTTCGCTCGATGAGCTACACGCCGAACGGGCTGTTCAACCACACCGCGGCCATCTACCAGATGATGACGGGGTACACCACGGACAAGGTCAGCCCCTCGGGTCAGCTCGAGCCGCCCAGCCCGAAGGACTTTCCCAACTTCGGCAGCCAGATCATTCGCCTGCGTCCGCAGGACGTGCCGATGCTGCCCTTCGTGATGCTGCCCCGGCCGTTGCAGGAGAGCAACGTCGTCGGCAAGGGCGGCACGGCCGGCTTCCTGGGCAAGGCGTTCGACCCGTATACGCTTTTCCCCGACGGCGACGACATGGACATGGCCAAGATGGACCGGATCAAGGTCGACGACCTGAAGCTCCGGCCCGAGGTGTTCGCCCTGAGGCTCGAGCGGCGGGCGAAGCTCCGCGACGCGCTGAACGCCGGGATGCGCGACGTCGATCAGGCCGTCGCCGACCTGAAGCTGAATGAGTACTATACCCGCGCTCTGTCGTTGATCGTCTCGGGCCGCGCCCGCGACGCGTTCAACATCCAGGCCGAGTCGCCCACGACCCGCGACCTGTACGGCCGCAACACGTTCGGCCAGAGCTGCCTGCTGGCCCGCCGGCTGGTGGAGGCCGGGACGAAGGTCGTCGAGGTGATCTGGCCCAAGGTCGC
>JAKAUH010000150.1 GCA_021818605.1 Planctomycetota bacterium | reverse complement strand
GCCTTTCTGGTTGAACAGCAGGCCGGTGAAGACCCAGTGGTTGTGGCCGTCCGGCGGGAAATAGGTCTTCCTGAGCGATTTCCCATCCTTCTTCGAATGCCGTCGCCGGCACCAGTGCCACACCATCCGGAAGATCCGATGGTCCACGTATTTGAAGGTGCGTTTACTCGCCGTTTCCAGTTTCCAGGCAGATGGATCTGGCTATTTGAGTGCAGGAGGGCGCGGAAAGAGGTCAGGGGTGTGGAAAAAGGTCAGCAACGAATGGCACGTCCTGGAGCCCTAATCCGTTTTGGTCAAACGCTCCTGGGCCGTTTGCCGCGGGACCGTCTGCAAGGGATACGGCTTGGGTCGGCGTTTTCGTGCCCGCGGTTCGACGCGATTGGGCCGGTGCCCTGCCTCGTCGAATGCCCGCACGACACCGTCCGACCGCCCTTCCGGGACGGACTCCAGTGTCTCAGAGGATGTGAAAGAATCGTCGAAAAGGGGCGGAGAGTAGAGAACGGAGAGCAGAGGGCAGAGAGCGAAGCAGCATAACAGCACACAGATTCTTCACTTGCAGTCATTCGCTCTCTTCTATCTGTTTTTCGGAATCGATTTCTTCACAAGGTCTCAGTTGTTGTACAGCCCTGCCCGGTAGGCCGACTCGATCTCGCATGCGGAGGGCACGTTCGGGTCCCGGCCGATGATGAAGCTCCAGAGCGTGTACCGGACGCAGGTGCCGAACGAATCGTCCTGCACGTCGAGCGCGGAAAACGGTCCGCCCGAGTACACCGGGTAAGGCGGCGGCGGCACGAAGTTGGTGGCGTCGTTACCGGTCGGACCAGGAATCGGCCGGCCCTCCGCCAGCGGCGGAGTCCCGGGAATCGAGGGCGGCGGCGCGACGTCGGCCTGCCCCGCATCGGACGGCGGTGTCGCGACGCCTGTCGGCGCGCCATTCGAGGCCGACGAGGGCGTTGCGCCAGCCTGCGCCCCATTCGACGGCGAGGGCGACGGCGTTGCGCCGGCCTGCGCGCCTGGCGGAGTCGGCGGCGGCCCTTCCGTTGGATTCTGGCATCCGATCCCGCCGAGGGCGAGCAGCATGACAATCGTGCCTTGCATCGCGACTCCTCCGTTTCGTCATCCCTGGTTGAGTTGAGCCGTTTACCGATCCGCCGACGAACTCTCATCGTGAACCATGGCCGCTGGTCGAGCGGAAAACCGGCGAATTCTGGAGATCGACCCAGAGGATACTGACGGGCGAACGGATTGATCGCGAAATGCGGGGAGACTCGCGGCCGCGCGGACGACAGATTCGACACGATCACGAGCGCCGCGACGGCTGCGGCAAGGTGCCGGTCTCGAGATACCACATCTTGTCAGGCCCGCGCACCAGCGACATCTGCCCGGCGATCGAGGCGACGGGGCCCGCCTGGCGCTGGCCGCGGATCGAGATCCTGAGTGTGAACTTGCCCTCGACCCGCGACATGCCGGCGCTCTTTTCCCCGCGGTAGTCCTGGACCTCGAATGCGAGGGGCGTCATCGAGCCAGCGCGATCCCCCTTGATCGTCTTGATCTTCTCGGCCCAGTACGCCTTGAATCCTTCATACGATCCGTACGACGAGCAGGTGCGCCCGGTCCGCGCCAGAAGCAGCCACATCCTCCGGTAATGAGGGACATGGTGCGAAAGCGCGTTGTAAAAGTCGCGCACCGCCTGCTCGGGCGTCATCCGCACGGGCCGCTCGAGCGTGATCAGGATCGGATAGCTGAGCACCGCGGCAGCAGCCAGCCCGACCAGGAGCATCAGGAACGCCGCCGAGTACATCTCCATCCCCATCAGGATGTAGACGAGGAGACCGACCGTCGCCAGGCAGGCACCCAGCGCCAGCAAGGTCGGCCCCCACTCGGCAGCTCGCGTCCAGACCACGTCGACAGCATCTTCGGGGTCGATCGTCGGCGCCCGTCTGGACGGCGCATCCGGCGGGTGGAAATCATCGCGCGGAGTCGAGGAGGGCCGTTCGCGCGTCCTGACCGGAGTCGCCGGAATTGCCGGCGGGACCGGAGCCGCATCCTCAGCAACCTCATCATCGCCCCCGACCAACTCGAAGACCTCGCGCGATTCCTCGGCGCCCGACGGCACCGCCGGCCCGGATGGCCTCGCGGGAGCCTCGTCACGGAAGAGCCATTCGGCCGCGCCGATCTCTGGCTCGCCCTTTCTTCCCGCGCCCTCGCGCGGTCCCGCGTCCGCCATGAGAATCCTCCGCCCGATTGCCGTCCATCGCTCGAGAAGTCGAGTTCGCAGGATCAAAGATTACCATTCTAGCGGTCCGGAACCCTGGACGCGACGCCCGAGCACCGGTCCTGGTCGGGTCCGCGCTCGCCGACCGCCAGGCGACCCCTGTCACCCCATGAAGCCGCCGTCGACTTCCAGGACATGCCCGGTGATGTACGAGGCCAGCGGCGAGCAAAGGAACAGCACGGCCGACGCAACCTCGCCGGGCGTGCCGAGGCGTCGCATCGCGATCGACGCGGCGAGCTGCGCCCGCGCCTCGTCGCTCACCCGGGCCATCATCGGAGTGTCGATCACGCCCGGTGCAACCGCGTTCACCCGGATCCCCCGCCGCGCGCACTCGCGGGCCAGCACGCGCGACAGGGCGTGAATCCCGGCCTTCGCCGCGGCGTAGTTCGCCTGCCCGTGGAATCCCATCCTGGCCGCGAGGCTGCCGATCGAGACGATCGAGCCGCCATCGTTGAGGATCTCCAGCCCGTACTTGCAGCAGTGGAACACCCCGCCAAGATTGACGTCGAGCACCGAGCGCCACTCGTCCTCGGTCATCCTGGCGATCGAGCGATCCCGCAGGATCCCGGCGTTGTTCACCAGGATGTCGAGTTTCCCCCACTCGCGTTCGACCTCCCGCATCATCGCCGCGACTGCCGCGGGGTCGCTCACATCGGCTGCAACGACCAGCGCGTCGTCCGGCCGCGCGGCCGAAAGCTCATCGCGAACCGCCAGGGCGTCCTGCTCGACTCGTCCGCCCGCCCCGCCGGGGTGATTGATGACGACGCGCGCGCCCGCCCCGTGCAGGGTCCGCGCGATCTCGGCCCCGATGCCCTGCGACGAGCCCGTCACGAGCGCGGTCCGGCCCGACAGGTCAATCGTGAGGCTCATTCGAACACGAATCCTTCCTCGGTGATCCGGTAAGGCAAGATCTCCTCGCCGCAGGCGCTGCCGCGGTGCTTCACGACCGACAGCGCACGGCCCAGCCGCCCCTCGCGCCGGGCCCTGCCCATCAGGACGATCGTGTTGGCGTTGGCGAAGATGTCGCCCTGCCCGATCGGCTGCGAGAGCAGATCATCAAGCATCACCTGGGTCGTGGTGTAGAGGTACAGACAGCCGACCTGGCGATGGTCATACCGGTGGGCCATCACCTCAGGCTCGCACGATCGGTATTTCTCCCGAAGCCACTCACGCGCGGCCCATTCGTCCTCCTTGCGCAGGACGTGCTGGTAGATGTATTCGAAGAAGTCGAACTGGATCGAGTCGCTGAACCGATCGGCGGGTTCGAGTCCGTCGAAGACGACGCGCCGGCATCCTCGCGCCAGGTGCTGGTAGAAGAAGCCCACCGCGCATCGATAGATGCGTGCGAGGTCCGACTTCCACTCGTGCCACTCGTCGGCCTCGAGGTCGCCGCGCGTCACGCGCCGGCCGCCGCGCTCGATCGGGTGGAAATAGTCGCCGAGCCTCCGAGCGAGATCCCACGCGCCATCGAACTCGGGCGTGATCGAAAGGGGATAGCGTTCGAGGTTCCAGCCGAACAGCCGTGCGGCATACTCGGCATGATTCTGCGAGTCGCCCCGGCTGGTCAGGTCGCAGAGGACGCCGCGTTGCCCCTCGGCGGCCAGGCCGGCATTGGCCCACCGGAGTCCCAGTTGTGTCTTGCCGATGCCGGTCGCGCCGGCCAGGACCGTCAGGGTGCCCGGAAGCAATCCCCCGCCCAGCGCACGGTCCAGCTCCTCCAGTCCGAATGCTTGGCGGGCCATGGACATCCGCGTCGTGATCCGTCGGTTCAGGGTTTCGGGTGATCCGGGCGCCGACGCCGACCGGGATGCGATCGAGCAACCCGCGACTCCGTCCCGGCGATAATGCCCCGCGGTTCGATCCGTCGAGGCTCACGTCATTTTGAGGCCGTCAATCCTGTCCGGACAAGGGCCGTTGCGTCGACTTTTTCGGCACCCGATGAAGTTGAGCCACCCTGGAAGCCGAATTATGCCTTAGAATCCGCACGATCGGGCGATCCGATCCACGCCCACCCGGCTCCCGGCGCGGGGTCGGCCGACGGGAGGATATCCTCGTCGAAATCCTTTCGTTTCAAACGACTTAGGGAATTCGACAGGAGGTGACCCCCGTCCCAGGATCGCGACTGGATCAAAGGAATCCTCCAGAATCGAGTATCAGGCAGGGAAGGGATTCGTGCAAAGTCCATTCGGGATGATGAAACTGGATTCTGGTCCCGTTGGCGCCGGCCGGCGGACCCTGGCGGCGATGACTGCCGTCACGCTCCTGATCGCGGCAGCGGCTGGACACGCCCGGGCCCAGGCGTCGATGCTGGCGCCGATGCAATTGCAGGCTCCGGCTCAGGCACCGGTGCCGAACCCCCCCATGCCGGCGGCAAGGCCGGTCGCCCCCATCCCCCGGATCATTCCGGTCGATCCCCTGCCGGGTATCGCGCAGGCGCCGGCGGCCGAGCCGCGGCCCCACGTGATCCAGTTCGGCCGGGACAACTCCGGGCTGGCGCCGGAGCATCCGCCCGGCCCTCCGCCAGTCCGCTCGTCGGCGAAGGTCGCTGCCGACGTCAACAACATCATCGAGCTGATCAACGAGCCGGAGGCCGAGATCAGCCTGGTGGAGGGTCAGTCGCGGATCATCCAGACCCGCCGCGAACTGCGCCGGATTGCCATCGCCAACCCCCAGGTCGCCGACGTCGAGCTCCTGAACGATCAGCCCAGTTCGCGCGTCTGGAACGTCATGGGCAACATGTCGGGGACGACCACCCTGACGATCTGGGACGAGACCGACCGGCCGGTGACGTTCCTGGTTCGCGTGACCATCGACACCCGCGACCTCGAGGCGCGAATCCGCCAGGCGTTCCCGGGCTCGGCCGTCAAGGTCCGCCAGGTCGGTGCCCAGGTGATCCTCGAGGGGCAGGTCCCCGATGCCAAGATGATGTCCGACATCCTCCAGGTCGTCTCGATGACGCTGATGACCAACCGCCCTGGCATGAGCGGAGGAGGTGCGGGCGGCGGAATGGGCGGAGGCGGTGGCGGCGGAATGGGCGGCGGCGGTGGCGGCGGCGGTGGCGGCGGAATGGGCGGCGTACTGGCCGGTACACCCGCGAGCGGACGCGGCGGGATGTTCATCGTCAATCGCGTCATCGTCCCCGGCCCGCGCCAGGTCCTGTTGCACGTCAAGATCGCCGAGGTGAACCGCACGGCCACGCGCGATGTCGGCGTGAGCTGGCTCTATGCCCGCGGACGGTCGATCATCGGCTCGGCGATCGGCAACAACGCCCAGTTCACCACCACGGAGACCGCAAACCTCGGCCAGACGCTCGGAAGGCGGGGATTCGCCGGTCCACTTCAGGGAAATGTGAACGGGCTCGCGACGGTCATCCCCGCCGGCAATTCACCCCTGTTCGGCGTGTTTGACGCGGGGCATTTCTCGCTCTTCATCGACGCCCTGCGATCGAACAGCCTGGCCAAGATCCTGGCCGAGCCCAACCTGATGGCCCTCGACGGTCAGCCCGCGCGGTTCCTTGTCGGCGGCATGTTCCCCTACCCCGTCCCGCAGAGCAGCTCGATCCCCGGCGGTACGGCCGTGGTTACCGTCCAGTTTCAGCGCTTCGGGACCATCCTCACCTTCCTGCCCGAGATCCTGCCGAATGACGTGATCCGCCTCGACGTCGAGCCGGTCATCAGCGAGCTGAACTTCGGCCAGTCGACCGTCGTCAACGGCGGACAGGTCCCCTCGATCTCCGAACGCAGTGCCCGCACAGTCGTCGAGCTGCGCGAGGGCCAGACCCTCGCGATTGCCGGCCTGCTCCAGCTCGTCACGAACGCCACCACGTTGCGAATCCCGGGCCTCGGCGACCTGCCCATCGTCGGCCCGTGGTTCAGCGCCGACACCCACGAAACGATCGAGACCGAAACCATCATCCTGGTTACCCCCCAGCTCGTCGCACCCCTCGACAAGATCGAGGTCACCGAAGCGCCCGGCGATCGCATCATGCAGCCCAATGACGTCGAGTTCTACCTGCTGGGCCGGATCGAGGGAAAGCTGGGACGCGAGTTCCGCTCGACAGTGGGTCAGCAGGACCCGCTTAACATCATGAAACACTTCCAGAGCGAGGAGCGCTGGGTCGTCGGCCCGCACGGCTACTCCGATTGAGGGATCCGGAGGGATTCCACTCCAACCCACTCCCACTCCATTCGGCCCCCGCCCGACCGTGAGAAGGAGAATCGTGATGAACGCTCGAAGGCAACAAATGACAAGGCGCACATCCATTTTCATGTTGATTCTCTTCGGATCGATTGTCCACGAGGCGGCCGCCCAATCGATCCCGACCGGTCCGCCACCGCCACCGCCGCGCCCGGTCTGCACGCGGCGCGGCCGAATTCATCGAATGCTGCACCACACGGCGCACACGCTCCAGGACGACTTCATCGGCTATCCCGAGGCCTTCGTCGAGCCGCCGTTAGGATCCTTTGTGAACCGGCAGTTCGCGGTGCAGGTCTCGAAGGCCGACCCGCATCGCTTCACCCTCTATCAGACCGACTTCCTGCCTGGAACCGACCGCTTCTCGCCGGGCGGTGCCGCGCGGTTCAACCTGATGTACGGCCGGCTGCCCCACTGGGCCGGCCCCATCCTGGTGGAATGGTCACCCGACGAGCCCGAGCTGGCCGAGTCACGCCGCCGTGCGGTCCTCGCCACGCTGGCATCGGCCGGTATGGTCCTGCCGGCCGACCGCGTCCTCATCGGGCCTTCGCCCTATCCCGGAATGCTGGGAGTCCAGGCCGCCGATAATCACGTCAACACCATCATCCGCGGCCAGGGCGCGGCACCGACCTTCATGCTCCCGCCGAACGAGTCAGCCTCGATGGGAGTACGCTAGAATGGACATTCGATGTGAAATCGGGGGTGTCGCGCGGCGGACCGGGCATCGGCGGCGCCGCGCCCTCGCGGCCGCCTGGCTCGCGGGCATGACCATGGTCGGCGGCTGCGTCCACGGTCCCAGGCCGGCGGGCGCACCCGCGACGCCTCCAGCCCCTGCGCCGTCGTCAGCGTCAGGCGAGGTCACGCCGACGGTCTCGGTCGACCTGAACCGCGCGGTCGGCGAGAACACGACGTTCCACTCGAAGGCGTCCGATCGCCAGCGATTCCAGGTTCACATCGACTTCGGCAAGGTCTTCGAGACCCAGGGCAACCTGGACCGCGCCATGCAAGAATACGGCGAGGCACTCAAGATCGCCGAGGAACGCGGGCGCCACCGCCAGAAGAATGCCGACGCGGCCCTCGCCCATCGGCGGCTGGCCTCGGCGCTCGACCGCCAGGGCCGATTCCGCGAGTCCGAGCCTCACTATCACAGGGCCCAGCGACTGGCCGCGAAGGACCCAAGGGTCTGGAACGACTCGGGCTACAGCTACTACCTTCAGGGCCGCTGGGAAGAGGCCGAAGCCGCTCTGCGAACCGCGCGCAAGCTCGCCCCCGACGACGCCAGGATTCGCACGAACCTGGGCATGGTCCTGGCCGCCGAGGGCAGGACGCGCGACGCCCTGCCGCTGTTGAGCAACAACCAGGGCGATGCGATCGGCCACGCGAACCTCGGCTACCTCCTCGCCGCGACCGGCCAGTACGACCTGGCGCGCCGCGAGTACCAGGAAGCGCTTTTGCTCCGCCCCGACCTCATGCTGGCCCAGCGGGCCCTCACCCAGCTCGATCGCCAGCAGAGCGCGACCGCGACCGCGACAACCGCAATCGCCGCGAATGCCCCGGCCAGCACCAACATCCGCGTGCCGATGCCGGTCGACCCCGCCGTCACCCGCACCTCGGCGACCACCGTGGCGCCGACCGACGAGCTCCCGCCTCTACCGCCGCTCCCGCCACCGCCGAGCCTCCCCCCGCCGGCCGATCTGCGGTGAGGTCGCACTTTGGAACATGCAGCTCCACATCTGCGATGGTGTGAGGGGTCAGGTCCACGCTCCCGAAATGAGACCTGGCCCAGATCGTGGATTGTGCCGTCGCGGTCTGCCCGGATTCACCGACCGCCAGCATTCTGGTCCGCCGCTTTCCGCTTCGGGACGACGACCGTCAGCAACCGCTTCGGCGTTTTCCCCACCTTGATGCGAGCCACCTCCTTGCGGGCGGAGAGATCCACCGCGGACACGTCGTCTGACCCGGCGTTGCTCACGTAGCAGATCCGTCCATCGTGGCTGAACGTCATCCAGTTGGGAGCCTTGCCGGTCGCCACGGTTCCGATCAGCTTGTGGCCGGGTACGGTGAACAGACCCACGTAGTCGCCCACCAGGCTGGTGACGACCAGGAGCCGATCGTCCGGGGTCAGGCGCAGACCGTGCGTCGGCGTGTGCGGCTCCAGCGGTTCCACTCCCTCGGGAGCCGGGGGCAGGAGGACCCTGTCGATCACCTTGCGGCCGAGGATGTCGGCGACGACGAAGCCGTGCAGGTCGGACAGGGCGACGTACATCCTCGACTCATCCCTCGACACGTCGATCGGTCGGACCACCCCGCCGCACGGGATCGTGCCCAGCACCTTCAGCGTGGCGGCGTCGATGATCGTCACCTGTCGGTCTTCCATCGAGGTCGCGTAGATGTGCCGGCCGTCGGCCGAGGCCAGGGCATTATGCGGCGACCGTCCGACCTCGACCCGGCCGATCGACCGATGCTCCTCGGTGTCGATGACCTCCACATAGTCGGCGGGGCGGATCGGGACGAACAGGCGTCGGCCGTCGCCGGAGAGGGCCATCTCGTTGGGTCGATCGCTGACGGATACCCGCCAGAGGATCTCGTCGGTCGCCGTGTCGAGCGCCAGGATCTCCCTGGAGGATTCGACGCTGACATACAGCCGCTGGCCATTCCGACTCGCCGCCAGCCCGTGAGGGTGCGAGCCGACCTCGACCGATCGAAGCGGCCTGTGGTCGGGCAGGTGGATGACAGTCAGGTCATCACCGTGACTGTTGGCGACGTAGAGAAGCTCGGTCCCGTCTTCCGCTCCTGCGCGACCGGCCATCACGATCGCCGCCAGCCCCACGATCAGCGCGATCCTCAACGCCTTCATGTGCCACCTCCCTCGGGTTCCCAGAACCATCCTGATGCCACCGCGGTGTCCGGGTTCTTGCGTCAGGAGATCAACCCGCCAGACGAGTCCGCTCATCCCAACCGCCGGATCACCGAAAACCACGCTTTCGCCCCACCCTCGCTGAACGAGATGTCTTCCAGGTCCGGCCGGACCTCCAACCGTGAGGCGGCGACCTCCTCCACGTCCCACCCCTCGGCGAACGCCTTCCGGATCTCGCGCTGCGAGACGCGCCTGGGTCCGTGAGTGCCCGGCTCGTCGTCGCTGAAGCAGAGCAAGAAGAGCCTCCCGCCGGGACGGGTGACATGGGCCAGCCCGGCGACGTAGCGAGCCCGATTGTCGTCATTGAAGACGTGGAACAGTCCGCTGTCGATCACGCTGTCGAACGGCCGGTCGAGGTTCGTCAGGGTCAGGGCGTCCATCGGGACGAACTCGGCGCGACTGATGCCGCGCTCCCGGGCCTTCTGCCTGGCCTGCTGGATGGGACCTTCCAGGAAGTCGATGCCGAGGACCGAGTGGCCTCTCGCGGCGAAGAACAGGGCGTTCTCGCCGGTTCCACAGCCGGAATCCAGGATGTCGCCCGTCACCCGGTCGGCGATTTCAAGGAAGGCCGGCTGCGGCCTGCCGATTTCCCAGGGGGCCTTCCTGGCGTACATCGTCTCGAAGGTCTGTCGGTCGGGGGTATCGCTCATGGAGGTCCTCCTCGGCTGGCAAGGGGTGAGTTCGTTCCCCGGAGCATAGCCCTTTGGTTTGACGCGGGGAACGGGGCTGGTGACAATCAAGTCAGAGGCGGTGCGTCCCCAGCCTGTTCCATGGGGATCGGGCCAGTCTTTCCTCCGGATGTCATCGCGACGATGCTGGTGCAGAGAAACCACCGGGGAGGATCATCATGCATCTCATTCGGGCCGGTCGGTGGACCAGTTCCGCTCCATTCGGGCTTTTTCTCCTGGTCCTGATGCTCGTCGTTAGTCTGTCATGGCGTCCTCAGGCGGGACGGGCAGACCCCGGCGAAAGGGGGGCTGTTGCCGTGACCCAGGATCTGCGGACCGTGGCCGAGGACAATAATCGCTTCGCTCTTGACCTGTATGCCCATCTGCGGGCGGAGAAGGCGACCAACCTGTTCTTCTCGCCGAGCAGCCTTTCGATCGCCCTGGCGATGACCTACGCCGGGGCCAGGGGCGAGACCGCCGACCAGATGGCGAAGGTGCTTCACTTCCGCCAGCCGCAGGAGAAGCTGCATGCGGCCTTTGGAGACCTTCGCCGGCTCTGGAACGCCCAGGGAACGGAACAGGGCTATCACCTGAGCGTGGCCAACCGGCTGTGGGCCCAGAACGGCTTCCATTTTCTGCCGGAGTTTCAGGCTGTGACCCGCAAGCACTACGGTGCCGAGCTGGCACAGGTCGATTTCGCCAGGCACGCTGAGGAAGCCCTTCAGCGGATCAACGGCTGGGTCGAGGAGCAGACGCAGGACCGAATCCAGGACCTGATTCCGCGGGGTGTGCTCGATGCCATGACCCGGCTGGTCCTGACCAACGCCATCTACTTCAAGGGTGACTGGACCGCACCGTTTCGGAAGGAATCGACCCAGGCCGCGCCGTTCCACCTCTCGGCCGGCAGGAAGACCGACGTCCCCCTGATGCATCAGCAGGAGTCCTTTCGGTACTGGGCAGGCGACGGACTGAAGGTGCTGGAATTGCCCTACGGCAAGGGCGACCTGGCGATGCTGGTCGTTTTGCCCGATGAGACCGACGGGCTGCCGGCCCTGGAAGCCAGGTTGACCGCGGACAATCTCTCGCGCTGGGAGTCAAGGCTGCGGAAGCAGAAGGTCCAGGTCGGTCTGCCCCGGTTCACGCTGACCTCGCGGTTCGAACTTGCCAGGGTGCTCAGGGCGATGGGGATGACCCGGCTCTTCTCGCCCAGCGAGGCCGATCTGTCGGGTATGAGCAGCGAGGAGCAACTGTCCGTCTCGGCCGTGATCCACAAGGCGTTCGTCGACGTGAACGAGGAGGGGACGGAGGCCGCTGCCGCCACGGCGATCGGAATCCGGATGGCGGCGGTGCTCGCGCAGCCGGCGGTGTTCCGGGCCGATCATCCGTTCGTCTTTTTGATCCGGGACAACCGCACGGGCAGTCTCCTTTTCCTGGGACGGCTCGTGAATCCGCAGGGGTGATCTGTCTGGGGTTCCGATCGGTGAGCGGATCGACGGACGGACAGAACCTCAGCCGGCTGCCCACATCGTGGGCTCCGGTGCCCGGAGTTTTTGCCGGGGGCTGTCGCCGCTGGAAGGGTAAGGGACGACGGTCGGCGCGGAGGTCGTCCGATCGCGGACCGGCAGCCCCTCGGCCGGTTCCAGCAACTCGAAAAGCTCACCCCTCAGGACCTTCGCCTCGGCGAGGGTCAGATCGGGCGCACTGAGCTGCGCGAGCAGGGTCCGGAGGACCTCGATCCGCGCGTTCTGCCCGTTCTGACTGCTCATGCCCGTCAGCGCCACTCTCATTGTCCAGCCTGAATTTCCGCTCGATGCCTGGATTCGAAACCTAGAACGTCCTCCGCCTAGAAGCAACTCGCGGGCCATGGGTTCACCACGACGCCGCGGACCTCCTGATCGGCGAAATTGAGCGGGCCTTCCTTGCGGGGGTGCAGTATCATGGCGATGTGGCCTGGCCGACGGCGGCCGGCGGATTTCTGCGGAGGGCGGCGCGATGGCTGAACAACACCGACCCCAGCACGACCATCGGCACGCCTTCGCCGGGCTCAACCCGCGGATACGGGACGGGCTGGTCATCCCCAGCCGACGCAACTTCCTCAAGGCCGGCACGGCGGGTCTGGCCGGGCTGAGTCTGCCCGACATCCTGCGGCACCGGGCCCGGGCCGCCGAGACCGGACGCCCGATCGCGGGCAACAAGGCCGTCATCCTGCTCTGGATGACCGGCGGCCCCAGCCAGATCGATACCTGGGATCCCAAACCGGACCGTCCGCTCCAGAACCGCGGACCCTTCGGCGTGATCTCCACGAGCCTGCCCGGCGTGTTCTTCTGCGAGCATCTGCCGAGGCAGGCGGCGATGCTCGACCGGTTCACGATCATCCGCTCGGTCGATGCCAGCCACAGCAACCACGAGCCGAACAAGGTTTTTCAGACGGGGAACCTCGACGCTGCGCCTCGGATCAACCCGGCGGGCGACATGTACCCGGCGATCGGCTCGATTGTGGCGAAGCACCACGGGGCCAACCAGCCCGGCATGCCGGCTTATGTGGCGTTCGAGGTGTCCCACGGCCACGTCGCCCACGCCGGCTACCTGGGCCGTCGATTTGAGCCGTTCATCGCCAACCGGGCGGCGAAATTGCCGATCTACACGAACGTCGGCGCGGATACCGGTCGGAAAACCGAGGCCGACTTCTTCCGGCTCCCCGCGGGCCTGACCCACGAGCGGTTGTCGGACCGCCGGTCGCTGCTCGAGGGGCTGGACCGGCTGCGTCGCGAGCTCGACCGTTCCGTGGAAGTCGAGGCGATGGACCGCTATGGCCAGCAGGCAGTCGAGATGCTGGTCGGGCGTCGGGCGCAGGCGGCCTTCGACCTTTCGCGCGAGTCGCAAAGCGTCCGGGATAAGTACGGTGAGCATCTGTGGTGCCAGCAGGCGCTTGTGGCTCGCCGGCTGGTCGAGGCGGGGGTGGCGTTCGTGACGATCGACCTGAGCTACCACCCGGCCTCAGGCACCTGGGACAACCACGGCGACAACATCCCGCCGTATGGCGGCATCAGCAAGGGGCTTCGGCCGCTCTTGCCGATCTTCGACCGGCTGATCACGACATTGGTCGCGGACCTGGCCGAGCGGGGTCTGCTGCACGACGTGCTGGTGATCGCGATGGGCGAGTTCGGCCGCACGCCGGTGATGGGCACCCAGGGTAGTACGGACGGGCGGAATCACTGGACGTCGGTGATGTCGATGGCGATGGCCGGCGGCGGCCTGCGGCATGGGCAGGTCATCGGGGCGAGCGAGGCCGACGGCGGCCACATCAAGGAGCGGCCGGTGACGCCCGGCGACCTGGCCGCGACGATCTACCGGCACATGGGCGTACCGCTGGACACGACCTACCTGGACGGCACCGGGCGGCCTCGCTACATCGTCGATCGCGGGAGCCCGATCCACGAGCTCTTCTGAGCGGTGCTGAACCGGGGCAAAACCGAAGAACATCGAATCAGTCCGTCTCCGCCGAATCGGGGCATTCCCTGAGGTAGACCATCGCTCCGGCGCGGCGTGAGAAGAATCGGAGCAGACTTGACAGGATTCCCAGGAATCCGAGGAACAGGATGACGAGGAACTCGACCCCAAAGTGCTCCGCCACGAATCGCCCCACGACGGGGATGAAGAAGCAGACGAGGGCCACGGGGATCGCGACGTATCTCAACTTCGCCTCGAAGACTCTGAACAGTGGATTGCGGATGATCGGCGTCATCCCACAGGCCAGGCGGCAGATTTCCCCCGTGTCGATGTCCACCTCGACCTCGTCCGACTTCATGTGCATGATCTTGATGAACACCCGGTGCCGGCCGGCCGGCACAAGCAGTGGGGTCATTGGCTCGCCGGTAACCGTCCAGAGGGGCTGATCGTCCACATACACATCGAACCATCCCCGCGCCATGCCCCAGTGTCGATCGGGGATACACTCCACCATCACGGCGGCCGGTTCGTCGGGCACAGCGTACGGCCCAGGCCAGCGCGCCGGCGTCGGGCTTCGCGGTTGAGCGGGGCCGGCGCCCGCAAACGCCGCGTCGGCCTCGGTCTGGCCCAGATCCAGGATCGACCGGACGAACTGCCAGAGCAACACCGGGACGACCAGTACCACGATCGACTCGCCGAGGACCAGGTAGAACAGCCCGACGCACAGCAATGGTGCCAGCAGCAACTGAAGGAGACCCGCTTGCTCGCGGATCCATGGGACGGCCCGCGGCAAGATCACAACCAGGTTGATCACGGCCAGAGGGATCATCGCGATCAGCAAGGCTGTCTGGCCCCGCTGGTCCGGCTTCAGTTGATAGGGATAACCCATGGATCTGAGCTCCGGGACGAATGATGTCTCCTCATCGTCCCGCGCCCGGCGGCGAGGCTCAACGGGCGCGCCAGGCGAGGTGGTGGCTCGCAATGAGACCCGTTCCGACCAGGGGGCGTTATTTCATGGTGAGGGGTGTGCCCGACTCGAGGCGGTGGGTCGAAACGCGCCGCCGGGCCGGGGATAATGGGCAGGATGCAAGAGGGCACTCTGGGGAGAACGAGCGGGCCTGCCTGACCTTTCCGACTGACGAGCACCTGGGGTGGGGAATCATGAAGAAGCAGCGACCCCCGGGCCACGTGTCGATCGGCAAGTTCTTCATCCTGGCGACCTACACCTACACTCGGTCCCTGCTCGACGGCTGCGACGAGGACGACGCCAGGCAGCGCGGGATGGTGGCGGCGATCATGGGTGCCCAGGCCCGGCTCGGTATTTTTCGAGATATCCACGCCGTCGACGGGCGGCCGGCGGTCGTGCTTTCAATCGGGCCCGGCGAGCAGTCGCGGCTCTACCGCACGGCCGATGGCGGATCAACGTGGGAGACTCGTTATGTGAACAGGGACCCGAAAGGTTTCCTCGACGCCATCGCGTTCTGGGACGCCGGCCACGGCCTGGTTTTCGGCGATCCGGTGGGCGGCCGGTTCGTCGTCCTGAGGACCGACGACGCGGGCAAGACCTGGGCTCCGACCGCGCCCGACGCCATGCCGATGGCGCTCGCGACCGAGGGGGCGTTCGCCGCGAGCGGGACCTGCCTGGTGACGGGCCCTGACGGCCATGCCTGGTCCGCCACGGGCGGCGCAAAAAAAGTCGGCGAGAGTCTTCCGCTCGACGGACGGCGGTCGGACCTGGACCGTCAGTAAGACGCCCGTGATGGCCGGCACGGCGTCGTCGGGGATCTTCTCGCTGGCGTTCGTCGACGCGGCGCGTGGGATCGCGGTCGGGGGCGACTCCAAGGAGCCGGGTCGGGCGGGCGGTCTCGCCGCCCTCACGACCGATGGGGGGCGAACCTGGCGGCGGCCGAGCGGGCGGCCGCTGGGCGGGTATCGTTCGGCGGTGGCTTATGTGCCGGGCACACAGGGCCGAACCGTCGTTGCCGTGGGCCCGACGGGATCGGACATCTCGCTCGACGGCGGCGAGAACTGGAAGCCGCTCGGAACCAAGGGGTTTCACAGCGCCGGCTTCGCCAGCCCGGCGGCAGGCTGAGCGGTCGGCGACGCCGGCCTGGTGTCCCGGTTCGCAGGGGCGATCCCGGACGGTCAGTGAGCCGGCCCGATGGCCCGGGATTCGAGAGCGCCGAACGTTTGCGTGGCTCACAGATCGGGCACCGTGCCCCCGACCGATCCGATCCGATCCGATGCGGGCCCGCGGGGTCGGGGGACAGAGCCCCTTCCGACACGGGACCGGTCCGGGACAGCGGGCCGATTCCGGATCGGCGGGCCGGGCCGGTCGGTCGGCTCCTCTTGCTCGTAAGCCATCCAACCGGAAGGCGCTCAAACCGGTTTCCTCGTCACCTTGTCAACCGTAATCCGACGAGTGGGCGCGCTGGCGGGCGAGGATCAGAAGCCCAGGTCCGCGCCGTCGTGGGTCGCCAGGCCGATCTGCTCGACGCCGCCGTGGCGGCCGTTGTACCAGAGGAGCCAGCGCTGATCGTCGAGGATCGCGAAGGGCTTGTAGACCGCGTCGTGGTCCCACTTCTCGCGGCCGGGGCGGATGATCGGGTTGGCGGGGTGGCGTTGCCAGCCGTTGATGCCGTTTTTCGAGCGGGCCAGGCCGATCTGCGCGTGGGCGCGGTCGCTGAAACCGATGTAGAACATCACGTGCTCATCCCGGAGCCTGAGCACCTGGCAGGCCGTCACGCGATCCTTCTCCCAGGCCGAGGCGGGATCGGGCCGGAAGATTGGGTTGCCGTGGTGCTTCTCCCAGCCAATCCCGTCGCGGCTGGTCGCGTAGCCGATCGCGTCCGGCTCGTATTGTTCGCCGCCCGAGTACCACATACGGAACGGTCCGGCCGGGCTGTCGCGCAGGACGTGCGGGCACATCACGGCGACCTTCTCCCAGTGCTCCTCGGGCGAGAGGACCGGCCGGTCGCTCTCGCGCTTCCAGGCCCGGCCGTCGCGGCTTGTTGCATACCCGATCCACGAGTGCTCCCGCGCCTGGCCCGTGTACCACATCCGATAGATACCGCCGTCCTTGATCACCACCGGGCGGTTGATGTCGTTCTCCCAGTCGGTCCGGTCATTCGGTCCCAGGACGATCACGGGCGGGGACCAGTGGATGCCGTCGCGGCTCTCGGTCAGGGCGATGCTCTTCTTCGGCCGCCAGGAGAACCACATGCGGAAGCCGGTCGGCTCCTGGAGCACGGCGATGTCAAAGCAGGTGCCGAGCTTGCCGCCCAGGATCGGGTTGGCGGGCGATTTGGTCCAGCCGCCCGAGGTCTCGGCCGTCGGGTCGTCCGAGGCGCGGACGGAAGCCGGGGATGCCGAGAGAATAGCGACGATCAGCAGGACAGCAAGGCGGCGGTTTGGGCGGGGTGTCATCCAGAGGTCTCCGGTGGGGCGCGATCTCAGTACGACCTGTCCGTCATTTAGCATGACACCCCATCGATCCACTAGCCACGACCGGCTGCCTCGCACGCCTCGAGCATCGCGCCCTGAGGTTCAGGATCGGCGAGCCGGTGATCGGTGCCCACGATCCGCAGGGCCGACTCGGGCAGTCCACTGGCCTGGATCAGCTCGCGGCTATCGGTGATCGGGATCACGTCGTCGGCCTCGGCGTGGAGGATCGTGGTTCCTGGCTTGACCGTCCGGGCTTTTCCCCAGCGCTTCCAGGCCGGGCAGAGCAGGACGAGCGGCGTCGGGCCCGCGTCCAGGTTCATCGCGACCGCACCGCCGCGAGAGGATCCAACGATCACGTCGGGTCGGTGCCGGTCGTACTCGCCCTGAGCGATGCGCACGGCCTGGTCGAAGTCGTCATCATCCAGCGCGGGGTTGATGACCTCGTGGCCCTGCGCCGCGAGGAACGACGGCTTAACCCCGCCGGGGACCGAGTGCCAGCCGTGGAGGAAGAGGATCTTCATGGTGAGTCAATGTATCAAATTGCAGGCTGTGTTGCGGCATTCGGGAGAACGTTGCATGGACGGGATCGAGGAATTGTAGCAGACAGCGGCCGTGCCACGTGGCCTCTTTCTCATCGGTGATCCGGTCAAGGGTGCGTGGAGCCAATGCCGGCCTTAGAACGGGATGAGCCGGCGGAAGCCGTGGCCGAGGATCACGGGGTAGAGCGCGAGGTTCCGGGCGAGGGCTGCGGTCGGAGAATACCTGGGGACCGTCGCCTGGCGTCCCTCGCGAACCGCGGCCAGGGAGGAGGCCAGGGCCCGGAGATGGGTGGGACCGAAGGGTCCGTCGTGGATGCGGTCGATCAGGTGAGCTGGCAACCCGGCCTCGCCGTGGAGGGCGCCGAGCCAGGCTCCCAGGATCGCCGCGATCGAGTCAGTGTCGCCCCCCGCGCTGATGGCCGCGGTCAGGGCACGTGGCGGGTCGTCGCCGTGGCGGAAGAAGCAAAACGTGGCGAAGGACACGGTGGAGACGACGTATCCCGACGTGCCGCATGCGCCGGCCGCCTCAACGAGCGGCGAATCGGCGCGATCGAGCGAGCGCGCCCGATCGATCGCGGCGGCGAGCTCGGGATGGCTCACGACTGCTCGGGCCTCGTCCACACAGGACGATGGCAAGGCTCCCAGGGGCTGGCTGGCGCACGCGGCGGCCAGCTCGGCGACGTACAGGGCGCCTTCGATTGCGCGGGGGTCGCGGTGAGTGACCTCGGCCAGCGCACGGCCAAAGGTATCGCGTTCGCGGGGGCGGTCGCGAAAGAAGGTGCCGACGATCGCCGCGCGCATCGCTGCGCCGTTGCCGGCGGACATGACCCCGCTCGGCCGCAGCCCCAGCGCGATCCGTCCACAGGCGCGGAGCGTCCCGAGACCGATGCCCCAGGGGAGCCGGCAAGCCCAGCCCAGCAGCGAACGGCGGAACGCGCGGGCGCACGCCGCCGGATCATCAGGATGGCGGGCGAGGCTCTGCGCGATGAGCGCCGACTGCTCGGTGTCGTCGGAGACGAACCCTGTCCGGCCGAGCAGGTGGAAGCGATCGACGGGGCCGAACCGCCGGACGATGGACGCGGACGACAGGCCCTCGCACGCCAGCCCCAGAGCATCGCCGAGGGCTGTTCCCAGCAGCGTCCCCGCCAGCCGCGCTTCGATTGGATCGGCGGCATCGCGCATGCCTGTACTCTCGAAGATCAGATCACGTTGGACGCGAGGATCATGCCGGACCAGCGGTGGCGGATTCCTGCTGATCGGCGGCATCGCGGACAATCATGGTGGGGCAGTCGGCCGAGCGGAGGACGAACTCGGAGACGCTTCCCATCAGCAGTCGGCGGACACCCGTGCGGCCATGGGAGCCCAGGACGATCAGGTCGGAATGGGACTCGTGGGAAGCCAGGAGGATCTCGTCGCCGGGGTGGATCTGGGTGGTGCGGAGCTCCACCACGACGTTGAGGCCGTCGGCCTCGGATTCGTGCCGGAGACGATCCAGGGTCTGCTGTGTTGGCCAGGCGTCGGAGGGAGCGGGTTGGGTCTCGTGCGGCGTCTCCACGTGGAGCAGGCGCAGGGTCGCGTGATGGGCGTGAGCCAGCTCGAGCGCCACACGCATCGCGGGGCGGGACAGCGTCGAGAAGTCGGTGGGGTGCAGGATGTGCCGGAAGTGGCGTCGCCCAGGATCCGGCCGAGGGTCGCGGACGACGACCACCGGGCGGTGGGAGCGGTGAAGGACCGACTCGGCCACGCTGCCCCAAATCATCCGGTCGACTCCCGTCCGGCCTCGGGTCCCGAGGACGACCAGATCGGCGTCGAGGTCGTCGGCGGCGCAAACGAGCTCTTCCGACGGATCGCCAACCCAGATATGAAAATGGATGTTCGGAGGGTCTTCGGGGCGATAGACCACTCTCATCTGGGCCTCGACCTGGGCCCGGTGCTCGGGCGTGTCGCCCGGCAAGATCGACAGGAAGTTCAGCTTTTCGGGAGGCCCGGGCAACTGGATTGGGTCAATGACGTTGAGTACGTCCAGACGCCCGCTGGAGCGCCGGGCGAGGTCGCAGGCCGCGTCGAATGCTGTGCGCGACCAGTCCGCGAGGTTCGCGGCGAACAGGACGCGATGAAATCCCCTCACGATGGTCCTCCTCGATCCTTGCGGGCCGACCTGGCCCGGCCCGTATCAATGAACGATATCTACAGGCCATCGTGCCTGAACCCGTCGGTCAGGTCAAGGACCACGCGATCGCAAGCCCCGGGAAGACGAGGCCGGCGCGATGGAGAAGACGATTGGGGTGATTGCGCCATCGCGGGACGACCAGCGGGATCGCCGGGTGGTATCCCGAGTCGGGAAACGGGGAAAATGTCTTGTTCTTGTCGAGGGCTTGCATTCGACGACGGCCCACGTTTATAATCAAGGAGTATCGATCGCTCCAGGCGGGCGATCTCATCGAGGCTATGGTGGCCCCACTCCGCAGATCCTCTGGCGGTGTGGGGCTTTTTTATGCGCTTTGCGCTGGACGGAGTGCCTCTCGTCCTGGACCTGTACGAAGGAGTGTTCTCATGATGTCAAATGCTGATCATGTCGTGATCATGACCCAGGAACATCCGTGCCTGTGCAGGCAGCGTGAGACGCTGCATCATCGTGACTTCCCGGAGGTCCAAGGGGAGGGGGATTCGCTCGAGGATGCCGCGGTCCAACTCGCCGGATTGCTTGAGCGCACCCTCGACAGCGCGCCGTCCGACTGGCGGCGCGAGGGTCTCGAGCGCGCCATTGAGGATGTTCGGGCCTTTGCAAATCGCGACCACGGCTGACCGGTTGAACAACGCGAACGAGGGAGCCGCTTTCAGAGAATGAGGGTCATCATGAAACCGTTCCAGACCATCCTGTTCGGTGCCGATTTCTCCGAGGGGTCGCGCGAGGCCTTCCGCGCGGGCTGCTCGCTGGCCAGCCCGGGCCAGACACGAATCCATGCCCTTCATGTGATCGAACCCCACTGGGTGCCCGAGGAGCCGGTGCCCTACGGCCAGGTTGTCCCCGGCTTTTACGCGGCGTCGGTCGATGGCCGTGAGCGCGAGGCGCTCCTGGCTCGGATGCGCGAGATGTACGCGCCTTGCGAACCCGTCGATGTCGAGTATCGGGTCGAGGAGGGGGAAGCGGCTCGGGGGATTCTCAGGGTCGCCGATGAGCTTCAGCCTGACCTGATCGTGGTGGGCACGCATGGCCGGACCGGGCTGAGCTGGCTGCTGGCTGGCAGCGTCGCCACACAGGTCGTGCGTCACGCCGAGGTCCCGGTGCTGGCGCTCCATCGACCCGAGCACGAGCGCCCGCGGAAGGCCAAGGAGATTCGCATGATCCTGCACCCCACGGACTTCTCGAAGGGGTGCGAGACCAGCCTGCGGGTCGCCCGAGGGCTGGCTCGCGACCTGGGGGCGCGGATGGTGCTGTTCCACGTCGTGCCCTTCGGCGTGTATGCCAGCGAGATGTCGGTGCCAATCGACCCGGAGGCCTATCGCGAGGCGCTCGACGAGGAACGCAGGTTGCTCGACGGAGCGGACCTGAAGTACCCGGTCGAGGCCCGCATGGCGCGGGGCGACGCCGCCGAGGAGATTCTCCACGCGGCCGCCGACCTCGACGCCGATCTGATCGTAATGGGCACACACGGCCGGAGCGGACTGGGCCGGCTATTCCTGGGAAGCGTGACCGAGTACGTCATGCCCCGCGCGGAGTGCCCGGTCCTCGCCGTGAAGACCCCGCGAGGGACTGAGGCGCACGCCCCGGGGCCGGCGACCGAGTCCATCGCGTCGGCGCATTGACAATGCCAGGGAGGGTCCGCGGGGCTCAGGATGGGCTTGAGTCGAGCAGGCCGGCCGCGCGGAGGAAATCGACGGCCTGCTCGAGAGAGCGCTGGGGCGTGCCGTTGGCGTCGATCGTGTCGGAGGCGGCCCGCGTCACCGGGCCGGGCTCGTCCCAGTGCTGGAGGGCCTCGCGATAGATCGACCAGTCGGCGTCGGACGCGTCGTCGCGGCGGCCGGCCAGGCGGCCGCGGACGACCTCGGGATCCGCCCGGCAGATAAGCAGGCGGCCAGCGACGCCCCAGCAGCGGGCGGCATCGAGGAAGACGCGGCGGCGCGACTCGTCGCGGAAGCTGGCGTCGATGAGCACTCGCCCCGCATCAAAAACGATCGACTCGGCCCGGCTCAGGCATTCGCCGTAGGTGCGATCGTTCCATTCGGGTGTGTAAATGTCCTCGCCGAAGCCGGCCGGCGCACGATCGCGGCCGGCGAGTTGCTTGCGCACCTCATCCGACCGTATGACCGAGAACCCCGCGCGTTCGGCAAGGCCGCGCGCCAGCGTCGACTTGCCGGTGCCGGGCAGGCCCGCCAGGAGCACGAGACACGGCCGGCGCCCGGGTGACTCGAGCTCGCCGAGCGCGTGCAGCCACAGGGCGCGCGCGCGCCGGCGGGCGGAGGCACGCTCGTCTTCGGGGATCTCGGGCTCGTCGAGCTTCATCCCCTCGACCTTGCCTCGCACCGCGGCGCGGTAGGATCGGTAGAAGGGGAGCAGCGCGTTGCCGTCGGCATCGTCCGCCTCGCGAAGATAGCTCGAGACGAAGGCCCGCGCCAGGTCCGGCCGTCCCGCCAGGGCCAGCTCCATGGCGAGGAAGGCGATGTCGGCGATCGGGTCGGCGTGGCGGTAGCGCGGGTTGAACTCGATGCAGTCGACCGCGATCCAGTCACCCGGCGCGGGCCGATCGGGGAACCAGTAGACGTGGTCGAGCCGCAGGTCGCCGTGCGTGTCGCGCGCAACGCCGCGAGCGGCGCGGGCCTCGATCGTGGCGCGTTGCTCCGCGAGGGCCAGCTCGGTCCGGTCGCGCAGGCGGTTGAGCGTCGATCGGCTGAGGGTGATACCGACGTGGGACGCGGCCTGCAGGAAGTTCTCGCGGGCGTTGGCGGCGACAGTCTCGAAGGAGCAGCACGCGGCAATCGCCGGCCCTGAATCGGCCGATCGGTGGAACCGGGCGAGCCGGCGTGCCAGGCCGTCGAGGACCCCGGCGTCGACGTTGCCCCTGGCCAACTGGTCCCGGAGCATGGCCGAGTTGGGCAGCCGCCGCATCTTCACGGACCACTCGACGGGCTCGCCCGGCCCCTCGATGCGGAGTTCGTTCCCATGGCGGGCGATTGGGACGACGCCGAGATACACGTCCGGCGCCAGGCGGCGGTTGAGCCGCACCTCCTCCTCACAGAAGTGGCGCCGGCGTTCGAGGGTGCTGTAGTCGAGGAAGTCCAGGGCGACCGGCTTCTTGATCTTGTAGGCGAAATCCCCCGCCAGGAACACGACCGAGATGTGCGTCTGATGCACCTCGATCGGCCCGGCGGAGGGGTCGCCGAAGGCCGACGGGTTGGAGAGCGCCTCGATCAATCGGGGCAATTCCATGGCTCTTTGACTCCGTCGGCCCGGTCGACTGATGCCTCAGTTGGCCCTGGGAGGCTCGAGCGCCTCCTCGGCGGTGAGGATCGTCTGGGCGATATCGATCAGCTTGCGGTTCTTGTCGCTGGCGATCCTCTGGAGGCGGCGGAAGGCGTCGTGCTCGTTGAGGCCGGCCTTCTGCATCAGGATTCCCTTGGCCTTTTCAATGACCTTGCGGTCCTCGAGCGCCTGCTTCAGGTCGTCGGTCTCCTTGCGAAGGGCCTGGAACTGCTCGAACCGACGCAGGGCGATCGCGATGGCCGGCTCGAGATCGGCCTGCTTGATCGGCTTGACCAGGTAGGCCATGATGTGGTCACCCTCGGCGCGGCGGATGAAATCGGGGTCGTTGTAGGCCGAGACCAGGATGACGGGGATCGCCTCTTTACGGTAAATCCTGCTGGCCGCATCGATGCCGTCCATGTCCGGCATCTTGATATCGGTGATAACAAGGTCGGGGTGGGTGGAGACGCACAGCTCGACCAGTTCGGTGCCGGTGCGCGCGACGCCGATGACCTGGTGGCCCAGCAGGGGCAGGATCTGCTGGAAGTAGTCGCGCATATCCAGCTCGTCGTCGGCGACCACGATCTTGAGGGATCGGCTCATGAAGGACCTCGCGGCAGGGTGATGATGAAGGTGGCGCCGGGGGCATCGCCGTCGCCAAGGCTGATCCGGCCGCCGTGGGCCTCGATGATCCGCCGCGCAATGGTCATGCCCAGGCCGGTGCCGTGGGCCTTGGTGGTGTAAAACGGATCGAAGACCCTGGGCCGTACCTCCGGCGGAATGCCCGGCCCGTTGTCGCGGAAGGTGATGCGGACGGCGAGGCGGTCGTGGAGGTGGACTTCCTGGGCGTGGACCTCGACGGCGACCGGCGGCGATCCGGCCGCCAGCGCGTTGTCGAGGATGTTGCGGAAGACCTGCTCGAGCCGGAACGGGTCGGCGACGCAGCGCAGGTTGACGCCGTCGACCGCCTCGGCGAGGGTGGCGTCCTTGACCCTGCGGGCGGAATCCAGGTGAATCCAGGCCTCGCGCCAGACCTGCCGCAAATCGCAGGTCGTGCGGTCGAGCTTGATCGGGGCCGCGTAGCCGCGGACGTCCTCGTAAAGAGTGTGCAGGTGGTCCTGCGCCTTCTGGATCCGGTCGATCAGCCCGATGGCCTCGGGCCGGTCGCGGACGGCCAGGGCGAGCATCTCGAGGCACGCCTGGCTGCGCTGAAGTGCGTTGCGGCTCTCGTGGGCGAGCCCGGTGACCATCTCGCCGATGGCG